>CALVKO010000034.1 GCA_944332725.1 uncultured Bacilli bacterium | reverse complement strand
ATTAAATTAGGATTTAGAATTTCTAATTCAATTATTTTTTTATCTAAGATAGGTTCTAAAATAGCAATTAAGAATTCCTTTTTCACTGCCGCATACATAAAAACCGGTTCATGTTTAGCAGTATAAAATTTTTTTATTTTTATCACCTCCTATTAGTTATATTAGATAAAAGTTGGTGATTTCCTTTTTATTTATCAAAAAAAATCAAAAATTAATTTGATTTTTCATATTCTATCACATTTGTAACTAATTTCTTTAAAGCATTAGACGTAACTGTTGCAGTACTTATAGTATCTAAATTTTCTAAATCATTTTGATTACTTATTAATTTATTTAAATAATCTTCATTAATAACTAATTGATATCTATTAGGTGTTTCGTGATGAGAAGTAATTTCAATATTAACTATCTGGTTATTTTCAAAAGTTACTTCGGCTTTTATTCTACCACCATATCCTTTTTGTGATACATTATAGATAATTTGATTATTTACTTTTTCTCTACTTATAACTTCAAAATTAGGATCTAAATTACCTTCAACTCTTCTTGAAGAAGCAAGTAAGAAAATTATAACCATTACTACTATTGCAATTAATAAAAACCAAACAACTGATTTAATAAATTTAAATCTAGATTGTACTCCGATTTTATCTAATAAAATAACAAATGGATTAACAATTAATATACTAAATGCCACTCCTTCAACACCAGTAAATCTAAATATAACTGTTATAATTCCTAATAAAATTCCTTGTAATATTTGTCCAACAGGTGTTACAGCACTTGTAACTGGATCAGTCGCCATAAATACTGCTCCGAACATCAATCCACCACTTAATATATGAAATAATGGATAATAAAATCCTTCGCCTAATAACCTACTAATTCCTAAGGTTAATATAAATACTGTAGTTATATAGATTAAAGGTATACGCCATTTTATAGTCTTAGTAAAACTTAAAAATAAATAGGCTACTAAACATAACAAAGAACTAGTCTCAATAAAACTACCCGGTATCGTTCCAATAAAGAAATCAGATAAATCACCATATGGTTTAACCAATTGATCATAATTACCAATTCCTGTTACCATTGAAGCATTAGTTAATGGTGTGGCCTTACTAATTGTATCTAGTTCATAAGCATTAAAATAATTATCAGTAGTTAAAATACTAGAGAAAAATAACATAATTACTAAATAACCTACTAAAGCAGGATTAAATAAGTTTTTACCAAAACCACCAAATATTAATTTACTAATACTTGCTACAGCACTACCAATTACTAAAATATAAATAGGTGTATGAAGTGGTAATATTAAGGCCAAAAATAATCCAGGGAAAAAAGCATATGCATTTTTAATATAATTCTTTTTTCTTAATATCAAAGCATATATAACTTCAATAACAAACGAAGTTAGTGATGCAATAATAACATTTACAATTGGATCGAACATATCGATAAAACTTATTAATCCTAACCGATATGGATTAAAACAATTTTTAGAAAAACTAAATATAAATAAAGGAATTAAAGCAATCAATAAATTAAACATTATTCGATTAGTTTTATATTTACTTCTTAAAAATGGTCCCATTATTTATCCCCCCTTACTAAATTTTTAGCATCTCTTACTCTTTCTCTTACTAAAAGATTAGCAGGACAAATATAAGAACATAAACCACATTCAATACATTTTTCTGGATGTAGTTTTTTAAATTTTTTAATATCTTTTTCTTTTTTATATTTCGTTTTCATAATTAAAACAGGACTTAATTTAGCAGGACAAACTTCAACACATTTGCCACACTTTAAACAAATACTAGGTATATCAATATTATTGTTTAAAGCCAAAACACAGTTTAGATTAGCAGATATAACTAAATCATCTACTTTATTACCCATCATAGGTCCACCGGCTACAATAATACTATCCTCCTTTAATTTTAATTGTTCTAATACCTCTTTCGCATCAGTACCTATTTTAACTAAAACATTTCGTTTATCTTCAATATTTTCACCAGAAAAAGTAACAATTCTTTCAATTAAAGGTTTATTATATTTTAAGGCTTCATATATAGCATAGATAGTTGAAATATTATTAACGACAATACCTTCTTCAATTGGATATTTATCATAATCTTTATTTAAAACTTCTTTTATTAAAGTTCTTTCCCACCCCATTGGATAGACATTAGGAACTAACTTTAATTTTATTTTTAAATAAGTACCAATAAAATTATCAAATACTTGTTTTAATTCAGTATTTTCTTTTTTAATAGCGATAATTGCTTGATCTATTTTATTTATCTCTAATATAGCATCGATTGCTTCTAATATTTCTTCACATTTTTGTTTAGCTAAAGCATCATCAGCAGTTATATATGGTTCACATTCCACAGCATTAACAATTAATGTTTTAATATTTTTAGGTTCGTATTTAACATAAGTAGGAAATCCCGCTCCACCTAATCCTATAATGCCACATTCCATTAATCTTTCAATAAATTCCTCTTTTGTATATTTATTGATACTTCTTTTAACAGTTAACTTTTGTTCAATTTTTTCTTTAAAATCATTTTCAATTACGACACATTTTACCTTAGTTCCATTAGAACAAGTTCTTTCTTCAAAATCTAACACAGTTCCACTGACACTAGAATGAATTGGTATTCTAAAATCACCTTTTCTTTTACCAACGATACTTCCTTTATAAACATATTCTCCTTTTTTTACTAAAATAGTAATATTTGTATCATTACCACTTATTAAAGGAATATAAACTTTTTTAGGTTTATTATAAACAATTAAATGTTCATTTGTCAATCTATTTTTAGGTATACTTACTCTCATATTAATCATTACCTTTCAATTATTAATTATACTAAATTATAAATTAATATTCAAGAAAAATTAAAAAAAATCTAGATTTTTCTAGATTAATAATTATATACGCCATTTATTTTGTCATATGTTTTACTATCTAATTTATCGACTGTCCAATCTTCGTTAATTTTAGTTAATTTTATTTCAATAGTATATCTTATTTTATGCTTAAATTCCTTTAATTTACTTATTGATAACATATTGACAAATCAAAAAAAATTATATATAATTATGACAAATGGTGCCAGAGAAACTTTAGAAGCCTCTGGTCATTTTTATTATGAGAATAACTATATGAAAGAATATAAAACTAATGAAGAATTAATAAATTTTCTAAAACAAAAAAATATTATATTTAAAAATGAGAATATATCTTTAAATATCCTTAACAAATATGGATATTATTCAATAATAAATAGTTATAAGCAAATTTTTAAAAATTCAGATGGTTCATTCAACCTAGTTATCATTAATGATACTAGGTTTTTTTAAATTATTTAAAAAAGCCATATTGGCTTAATAATTATATACGCCATTTATTTTGTCATATGTTTTACTATCTAATTTATCAACTGTCCAATCTTCGTTAATTTTAGTTAATTTTATTTCAATTGTATATCTTATTTTATCCTTAGCTTCTTTTAATTTACTTAACTTATAATCATTAAACTTAACAACACTATACTCCCCATTTTCATCATTAAATTCTTCTTTATTATTGTTCATATAATTGTTTGCTTCATCTAATACTTTTTTAAAATCAGTTACTGCTATTTCCACAGTAACAACTGCTTCATCACCATCGATAGTTTCATCTTTTATTTCATAACTTAAATTTTGATAATGTTTCTTCATTATATCAATATACATACTTCTTTGAGTTTCATTTAAATCACTTTCATTAACTACATTATTCAAATCACTTATAACACTTTCATCTAAAGTTTGATATTTTTTTAAAAATTCTTCGGCTTTTTTAGTAGGTGTATTAGACAAATCACTGCATCCAATTAAAAATAAACTTAATAATAAAACTAATTTTTTCATATATTTCACCTCAAAATTAGTTTTTACAATATATTAAATATTATACTTAATATTATTATTTTTTAAACAATCTCAAAAATCAAGTATATTATATATTTTATAAAAATATTAAGACTTAATAAATACCTTTTATAATTTAATTTATCTTACACTTTTCTTATATAGTATATCCCGCCTCTCTCAACCTCCGGACGAGTGAGGCTATACCACTCACTTCGTTCGTGGATCTTGATATTCTCTACCTATACCACTTTATATACCTATTCCGTATCCTATACTATTTCCCAGCCCGACCTTTGAAAAAAGAAGAAAGGTCGGGCATTACTCCGTTATCTTTCTTCTCTATTCTTTACCATTTTATCTTCTTCTATTACTTCAGTTATTCAAGAGAAGGAAAGTAGCAAACTAAAGTTTGCTACCCGCGAACACACGCAACTGCACGGGCGGAAGCGCTGGAATAACTACTACCTATGTCACTAATGAAGTAGAACAAACCGGCATACGAACCACTGTTGTAGTAGCCGCCCCGATCGAACCAGGAATCACTAGAGAGCGGAAAGTACGCGTAATCACTATACCATCCACCAGTAATACTTCCAAAAATCTTTAATGTTTCTTTTGTTGCATCTCCTAATTTTCCTCGTCCATGAGTAGTCTGAGATGTTCCATAGGTATAACTATCGTAATATATTGAATCTGGTGGGGTACTAAACCCTGCACTACTTGAATAAAAATTTCCACTACTATTTACCATATTTCCCATTACATATTCAAATGCTCCGCCATTCATATCATATACGCCATAGATATTTCCGGTCGTACTGGCTTTGGTTCCTAATGTTCTATCTGTTGCATAATCTACGATACTTCCATCATAATTTACAATTTTACCATCATAAGTATAATATCCATAATTATAATACCTATTTGAAGAAGTTGAACTACTTGGATATTGCGTTGCTACGGTATTAGTACTTCCTCCAACATTTCCCCCACTTCTTCCCGTATAATAACTACTACTATTATTTATATATATTTCTTCAATCATTCCATATTTACTATGGGATAGGTATGCTACTGCCCCCCATTCCATATTTTTCATCATATGACTATCGCCGTTTAAATTATATGTTGTATTTATATTTTGAATTGCTGTAAAAAATGAAGATACTGTTTGGCTTCTTAAACTTGTTACATTTGGTTTTATTGTTATCTTGCTTGTACTTCCACTTACCTCAAATTTTCCTACCCAAAATCCAGTTAATTCTTCTGTTCCTAAAGTAAATGCTGGATGCGTATACCAATTACCATTACTTGCATTTGTACAAGTTTCACTTGAAGTTCCTGATGTTGCTATAGCATCTGTACAACTTACTGTCCCAGTTGAAGATGTTCCACTTTCAAATTTAATTTGAATTTCTTGTTCATTTACACTTCCATTATCAGCATTAAATAATTGATATTTATATCTTGGTATCCATACATACCATAAATCTATTTCTGATTCTGATACTGTATCTCCTACTTTTTTTGTTGTATTTAAAACAACTGCATTGGCCCATTCTTTGGCATCATAATCATACCATTTGTCTGATTCTGATGCTACTACCCAATTAGTTCCATTATATTTTATTGGTACCATATTATCTAATAATTCTGGTTTATTAGGTGGCACATATATATCTTCCACACATTCATTATTCATATTATAAGTATAATTATTATTTTCAACTTTAACTTCTATTAAACTATCTTGTGATATTTCTTCACCTGTAACTGAATCATATACTTTAGTTGGTAAATATTCTTTAGATGATAAAGTATTTAAAGTAACACAAAATATATTACCATTTCTTTTAGGAAAATCATTTAAATTTTCAGAAACATAAAGATTAGTAGCATTATATAATATTTCTTTACTAGCATCACTTAATTCAGTTTTAGTCTTTATAATTGAATTTAATATAGGAGGAAAGGCTAGAAGTGCTATTAAGGCTAATATTATAACTACTCCTATTAATTCCACTAACGTAAACCCTTTTTTCATAATTATTCCTCCTTAATATTCACAATTACCTGGTGTTCTAGGATATGGTATTACATCACGAATGTTTTCAACACCAGTTAAATATATTAATAATCTTTCAAATCCCATTCCAAATCCTGAATGAACACAACCACCAAATTTACGTAAATTTAAATACCATTCCATACCATCCATTGGCATATTTAGTTCTTTCATTCTATTAACTAATTTATCATAATCTTCTTCTCTTTGAGAGCCACCCATTAATTCGCCTGCGCCTGGTACTTCTAAGTCAACAGCAGCAACTGTTTTACCATCGGGATTCAATTTCATATAAAATGCTTTAATATCTTTTGGCCAATCTGTTATAAATACTGGACCATTAAAGTATTCTGTAATATATTTTTCGTGTTCTTTTGCTATATCGCAACCATATTCTGGTTTAAATTCAAAATCAACTTTTGCTTCTTTTAATATTTTAATTACTTTTTCATGTGTAACTCGAGTAAATTTAGATGTAACTAATTTATTTAATTTATCTAATAAACCTTTTTCAACAAATTGATCTAAAAATTTCATTTCATTAACGCAATTATCTAAAACATACTTAACGACATATTTAAGCATATCTTCCATTATATCCATATCTTGTTTTAAATCACAAAATGCGATTTCTGGTTCTATCATCCAAAATTCAGAAGCATGTGTTTTAGTATTAGAGTTTTCTGCTCGAAATGTTGGACCAAAGGTATATGTTTTTTTATAAGCCAAAGCAAATGTTTCTGCTTGTAATTGACCTGATACTGTTAAGTTAGCAGGTTTACCAAAGAAATCTTTAGTATAATCTGGTTTACCATTTACTCTATTTAAATCTAATGTTGTAACTTGAAACATTTCGCCTGCGCCTTCACAATCACTTGCAGTAATAATAGGAGCGTGGAAATATATATAACCATTTTGTTGAAAATAATTATGAATAGCATATGCCGCAACACTTCTTACTCTAAATACCGCTTGAAATAGATTAGTACGTGGCCTTAAATAAGCAACTTCTCTTAAAAATTCGCGTGTATGTCTTTTAGGTTGAATAGGGTAATCTTCTGGGCAATCGCCTAATAATATAACATCTTTAGCAACCACTTCATAATCTTGCCCTGAACCTAAAGATTTAGATAAAGTACCTACTACTTTAATCGCACAACCTACTCTTAATTTAGAAATAAAATCAAAATTATTTAACTTATTATCATACACTACCTGAATACTTTTAAAACAAGTACCATCATAAAAATCAATAAAACCAAATTCTTTTTGTTTACGATGATTTCTAATCCACCCCTCTAATATTACTTCTTTAGATAAATATTCATCAATCTTTTCATACAAAACTTTTAAATCCATATTAAATCCTCCTAGTCTCTATGTAATGCTTTATAAACCCATTCAAATATTAATAATCCTATTACAATTATAGCAATCCATAAAATAGGATTACGTGTATTTGCTATAATAAAATCTTTAAAATCTTTAGTTATATCATTAAACCAAGTATTAATATTATTCCATAAATTTGCCCACATATTTTACACCTTCTTTATTTTTTTATGTCCTTTTATTAACATTTTAATACCATATGGATGTTTAAATGCTACTGTTAAAATCTTATCTTTGATACCTACTATAACACCTTCACCGTAAGTATCAAAATAAATATGTTCCCCAACACTATATTCTACACTATCATCGACATTATTTATTTTAATATTACTTGTATTGGTATTAAAATATTTAGAATCAATTTCTTCAATGAATCTACTTTCTTTATTAGTTACTCTATTACCATATATTGTTCTAGACAAAGCATTAACTAACCACAATCTTTTTTTGGCTCTAGTTATAGCAACATAGCATAATCTTCTTTCTTCTTCCATTTGGTCATTACTTTCAAAAGAATTAAAATGTGGAAAGATACTTTCTTCTAACCCAACGATAAAGACATTGTCAAATTCTAATCCTTTAGCTGAATGAATTGTCATTAATGTGACACTATCATTATCTTTATACTCTGTTACATCGGCAACTAAACTTATTTCATTTAAGAAATCATCTAAGCTAATTATACCATAATTTTCCTCAAATTGATAAGCAATAGATTTAAATTCATTTAAGTTTTCTATTCTAGTTTGTGCTTCAATACTATTTTCTTCTTCTAATTCTTTAACAATACCTGTTTTTTCTAAAATTAAATCAATAAATTTAGTTAAAGTATAGTTATCTTTATTTTCTCTTAAATAAGAAATTATATTCTTAAATTCTAATTCTTTACCAGAATCTATCGCATCATACATTGAACAATTTAAATCATTAGCCTTATTAATTAATTTATCAATTGTAACTTTACCAATTTTTCTTCGTGGTACATTTATTATTCTAGTTAAACTAACATCATCATCTTTATTATAAATTAGTTTTAAATAAGCCATTAAATCTTTAATTTCTTTACGGTTATAAAAATATACACTACCAACTACTTTATAAGGAATATTATTTAATAATAATTCATCTTCTAAGTTACGGGATTGAGCATTAGTTCTATATAAAACAGCAATATCACTTAATTTAGAACCATTATCTAATAATTTATTTATTTCACTAACAACATAATAGGCTTCATCCTTTTCATCAGTAGCCCTTTTATATTCTATTTTTAAACCTTCTTCATTATCAGTCCATAAATTTTTATCTTTTCTATTGACATTATTTTTAATTAAATCATTTGAAGCATTAATAATAGTTTTAGTAGAGCGATAATTTTGTTCTAAATAAACTGTTTTACAATTAGGATAATCCTTTTCAAAATTTAAAATATTTTTATAATTAGATCCGCGCCAAGAATAAATAGATTGGCTATCATCACCTACTACACAAATATTTTTATATTTCGCACTTATCATTTTGGTCAACAAATATTGTGCTTCATTAGTATCTTGATATTCATCAATTAAAATATATTTATATTGTTCTTGATATTCTTTTAAAATATCAGGATGTTTTCTAAATAAAACTATTGGTAACATCAATAAATCATCAAAATCGACACTATTATTTTTAATTAATCGATTTTCATATTTACGATAAATATCTAATACTAATTCATCGTAATCATTAGTTACAAATCTTTCAAATTCATAACTATCAATTAATGCATTTTTATTGTTACTTATAATATTTTTAATTGCTTTATAATTTTCATCTGAGTTCATATCTTTTAAGATATTTTTAATTAAAACGCTACTATCATCACTATCTAAAATAGTAAAATTTTTACTTAGTTTTAATTTATCATAATGTTTTTTTATTATACTCAAACCAAAAGAATGAAAAGTTGATATTTGAATTTGATATCCTATTGGGCCAACCATATTTAATATTCTATCTTTCATCTCTTTTGCTGCTTTATTAGTAAATGTAATAGCAAGTATATTAGAAGGATCAACATTATTATCTAATATTAACTTAGCAACTTTAGTAGTTAATACTTTTGTTTTTCCAGAGCCAGCACCAGCTAATACTAATAAAGGTCCTTCAGTTATATTAACAGCTTCTTTTTGTCTATCATTTAATGTATCTAAATTCATAAAACACTCCTTTTATCATTATAAATCTTGTTTATTATAGATAAAATCAATTATATTTACATTTTTTATACCATCTATATTTTTTTGAAATATTAAGTCAGATACAAATAAATATCTTGGATACATTTCTTTAATTTGATAAAATGGTTTATATTCTCTTTCATATGTCTTTTCATCATCAATATTTTTAGAAACTTGAATATAAAAATATTCATCGACACCTCTTCTAGCAATAAAATCACATTCTAAATTTCCAATCTTGCCAACACTTAAACTATAATTTTTATATTTTAAATATGAAAATAAAACGTTTTCTAATACGGGGCCATAATTTATTCTATTATCTGTGTTTAAAGCATAATAAATACTTAAATCAGCCAAATAATATTTCTTTTCACCATCTAATATCTTTTTTGATTTAATATCAAACAAGTCACAAGGATATATTATTTTAGCGTTCTCTAATAATGCAATATATGTTTTAACAGTTCTTCTATCAACAGATATTTTTTGATTAATCAAATAATCATAAATACTTTTAATAGATATTCTACACCCAAAATTATTTATAACAAATTTTTCAATTAATTCGAATAACTCAATATCTTTAATTTTTTTATAATTTTTTATATCTTTTTCTAAAATTTGTTCAATAACACTTTTAGTATATAATAATTTATCTTGATAATTATCATAATATAAAGACCCTGGAAATCCACCATTTCTAATAAATTCTTCAAACTCAAGATAAATATTAGGGTTTACTTCTTTATTTAAAAATTTTTTCATGTCGACATATTCATAAAAATTAAGTGGCAACATTTCTATTTCAATATATCTACCTGTTAATTTTGTTACCAATTCACCGCTTAACAAATAAGAATTAGACCCCGTTATAAAAATAGAAAAATTTTCTTCTTCTTTATAAGCATTAATTATAGATTCAAATCCTAAAACATTTTGAACTTCATCAATAAATAAATACTTAAAATCATCATCAATTATTAAACTATCTATTAGTTTTTCCAAGTCACTAGGACTATTAATATTTTTATAGTTTTTTTTATCTAATTCGATATAAATAATATCTTTATCTAAAACGCCATTTTCTTTTAACTCTTCAATAATAGATTTCAATAAATATGATTTTCCGCATCTTCTAATACCAGTTATTACTTTAATCATTGAATCTTTATAAAATCCTCTTATTTTTTTTAAATATTCTTCTCTTTTATATACCATTTCCATTATATCACCATTAAAATTATATATTATTTTTATCAAAAAAGTCAAGTTATCGACCATTTTTTTATAAATATATTCTAAGTTTGGTCGATAACTTATATTTTAAAAAAAATATTGAATAATTAAAAAATATATGATATATTAAAAATAGTTAAGGGGAGTAAGTATGTATAGTATTGAAGAATTAAAAAAATTATTTTACATTAATAAAAAATATTCATTCAAAGAGTTAAAAAAAATATTAAATGTTGATGATGAAACACTATTATCTGATTTAAAAACTTTAGAAGAACAAGGTATAATTACTTTTTTAAGCGACACTTTTCAAGTATTAGATAAAAATAATTATGCAGTTGGTAACATAAAGATTTATGATAGATATGGTGTTTTTTATTTAGATAATATAAAATATGAAATTCACCTCGATGATATTGGTAATGCTTTAAAAAATGATTTATGTTTATTTATAATTGATAAAGAAACAAAACAGGCCAAAGTAAAAAAAATACTAAAAAGATTTGATGAATTAGTTGTATGCGAATATATAAATAACAAATTAAAAATATATGGTGATAACCATTATGTTGAAATACCTAGTAATGAATGTAAAAAGTTAGTTGAAGGTTCTAGAGTATTAGTTAAACTAAAAAATGATGGTTTAACTGGTAATATTATAGAAATAATTGGACATAAAGATGATCCCGATATTGATTTAAAACAAATTGCTTTAAGTAAATGTTTTGCTTTAGAGTTTAATAACGATTATTTAGAAGAAGTTGAAAAAATACCTAATCAAGTAACTACTGAAGAAATAAAAGATAGATTAGATTTAAGAGATAAGTTAATTTATACAATCGATTGTGATAATACAAAAGATATGGATGATGCAATATCAGTTGAAGAATTAGAAAATGGAAATTATTTATTAGGGGTTCACATCGCTGATGTATCACATTATATTAAATATGGTAGTAATATTTTTAAAGAAGCATTTAGTAGAGGCACAAGTGTTTATATGTTAAATACAGTAATACCAATGATTCATAAATATTTATCTAATGGTATTTGTTCTTTAAATCCTAACGTTGATAGATTAACCAAATCATGTTTTATGGAAATTGATGAAAATGGTAATATTGTTGATTATAAAATTGTTAAGAGTGTTATAAATTCTAAGAAAAAAATGAAATATTCCGAAGTAAATAAAATATTAGAAGAAAATCAAAATATAACATCTTACGAACCATTTGTTGAAAATTTAAAACTTGCTAATGAATTAAATACTATTTTGAATAAAGAAAATAATAATAGAGGATTTATTGAATTTATGAGTTCTGATTTATATATCGAACTAGATGAAA
>CALVKO010000033.1 GCA_944332725.1 uncultured Bacilli bacterium | reverse complement strand
CTAAAAATTTACTTCTTTCTTTAATTAATAATTCTCTAGCTCTACATAGTGACTTTAATGTATAAATGTGATATAATAAATCCGAATTTGGTTTGAAAGGAACAGACATTAAGTAATTAGCGATAGTTAAACTATCAGCTTTATCAGTCTTAGTTCTACGTAAACTACGAGTTTTTAAAAACTGATGAATGACAAGAGGATTCATTTTCATAAATGAGAAACCTTGATCAATTAAAAACAGTTCCAAATTCAAAGAGTAGTGTCCAGTTGCTTCAAAGGCAATATGGACTTGGGATTTATTATAGGGTTTCAAATATTCCAATAGATATTGAAATCCTTTTTTGTTATTATCAAAAGATGCATTTTCAACAATTACTTCCCCTGTATTTGAGATAATACAGAAATCGTGTTTGTACTTCGATATATCTATACCGACATAGTATATCATTATAAACACCTCCAAATTAGTATGTTTGCACTGTAAGTTTGACACAGAATTTCTAATCATGTAATCACGTAATTTAATAAAACATCGATTAGTTAAAAACTAACGTGTTAACTAACTAATAAACAATTAAATTAAAAATCTGTGGTTTGAGTCACCTATGACCAGTCCACAATGTGGCTGTAAAGATATAGAAACAAATCCACAGTGCGAGATATATTATACATCTAGAAGTATAATATATCAAAAAATATAATAGAAAGGGATCAATCTAATAGATTAATATTTCTATAAGATTGATTATACGTGATGATATGAAAGTAGGACTACCTAAAGGACTATACTATTACTATTGTCAAAAATGGGTATATTTTTTTAATGAATTAAATGTTGAAGTAATAAGTTATGATACTAATAAAGAAATAATTGAATTAGGCAATAATTCTGCTAATAGTGAGATGTGTTTATCGATGAAAATATTTTTAGGGCATATTAATTATTTACAAGACAAATGTGATTACATTTTAATACCTAATTTGCATTATGATAAAAAAAATCAAATGTGTGCGAATTTTAACTGTCTATATGATTTAGTGAGTAATTTTTTTAAAGTTAAGTTATTGACTTTTGATAACAAAAAAGAAATTAAAAATTATTTAAAAGTTGGTAAAGAATTAGGATTTAAATCAAAGCAAATAAAAAAAGCCTATAAAATAGCGACTATTAAATATAATAAAACTTTTAAAAAATTAAAATTAGAAAATATGAATAAATTAAATAGCATCAATAAAAAAATATTATTGGTTGGTCATTCTTATAATATTCGCGATAAATATTTAAACGAAGTAATTGATTTGTTTAAAAAATTTAACATTGAAATTATTTATAGCGATTTATTTGATGATGATTATTATTTTTATTTATCAAAAGAACTTTATTGGAAGTACAGTAAAATAAATGTTTCAAGTGTTGCTTATTGTAAAGAGCAAGTTGATGGTATTGTATTTTTTACGACATTTCCTTGTGGTTTAGATAGTTTAGTTAACGAATTATTAATGCGCAAAATTGATAAACCATATTTAAATTTGGTTATTGATGATTTAGATTCTTTAGCAGGAATGGAAACTAGAATAGAAAGTTTTGTTGATATAATTGAACAAGATTAAAGTATCATTTCCTCATATGGGAGATTATTATGTTCCTGCTAAATATTTATTAAATAAAATTGTTGATGCGGAAATTTTGGTTGCGCCTTTTATAACGGCTAAAACAATTGAATTAGGTAGTAAATATAGTCCAGAATTTGTATGTACGCCATTCAAGTATACTTTAGGAACGATGATTGAATCATTAGATAATGGTGCTAATATATTAATTCAATTTGGTGGTGGTTGTAGATATGGTTATTATAGTGAATTACAAGAACAAATATTAAAAGATTTAGGATATAAATTTGAACTATTAAATTTAATTACTAATGGTAAAGCAAATATTAAAAGAATTTATAAAATGATTAAAAGAATAGATAAAAATTTTAATGTTTTTAAAGGATTATATTATTTCTTTATAACAATTAAAATGGTTAAATATATGGATAAAATCGATGATTATATAAGAAAAAATATCGGTTTTGAAATAAATAAGAGTAGTTTTAGTAATTTAAAAAAAGAAATGTTAGAAAAATTTGCTTCTGTTAATAATCCTTTTAGTTTATATATTTTATATAAAAAGTATTTTAAACGATTTAAAAAAATAAAGATAAATAAATCAAAGAATTGTTTAAAGGTTGGTATAATAGGCGAATTATATACTTTAATGGAACCATTTAGTAACTATTATTTAGAAAGAGAATTAGCCAAATTTAATATTGAATTAAAAAGATTTACAAATGTAACTTATTTGTTACTAAAATATAAAAAAGTAAATAAAAAAGCACTAAAGAAATCGAAAGAATATATGAAATATCAATTTAGTGCAGATGCTTCTAGTAATGTATATTGGACTAAATATTTGTGTGATAAAAAATATGATGGAATTATTCATATCAAATCTAGTTTTTGTACACCAGAAATTGGTGTTATGCCAATATTAGATAAAATTGCTAATGAAAAAAATGTTCCAATGATTCATTTTAGTTTTGATTCTAATACTAGCGAAGTAGGTATAAAAACTAGATTAGAAGCATTTTATGATATGATAGAAATGAGGAGAAAATGAATTGTTATTTAGGAGTAGATATTGGTAGTATTTCTACTAAAGGTGTTATAATTGATGAAAATAATAATATTATAACCTCTTCCTATATTTGGACAGAAGGTAATCCGGTTAATGCAGTAAAAAAATTAATTAATATTTTAAAAAATAATTTAGATAGTAAATATGTTGTTAAAGGAATAGGTACAACTGGTAGCGCTAGAAAATTGATAGGACTTTTATTAGATGCTAATATTGTAAAAAATGAAATTATGGCACATGCTATTGGAACTTTATCTATTTATCCCGATGTTAAAACGATACTTGAAATAGGTGGTCAAGATTCGAAAATAATTTTACTTAATAATGGAATTATTACAGATTATGCAATGAATACTTTATGTGCTGCTGGTACAGGATCATTTTTATCAAGTCAAGCCAAACGATTAAATATAAATATAGAAGATTTTGGTCCGCTTGCCTTAAAAAGTAATAATCCAGTTAAAATAGCGGCTAGGTGTACAGTTTTTGCAGAATCAGATTTAATTCATAAAGCTCAAGTTGGCTATAAAAAAGAAGATATAGTAGCAGGACTTTGTAAAAGTATAGTTTTAAACTATTTAAATAATGTTGGTAAAGGTAAAAAAATAAAGTCACCAGTTATATTTCAAGGCGGGGTTTCGAAAAATTTAGGAGTTTTAAAATATTTCAAAGAAATTTTAAATACTGATGTCATAGTAGACCCTAACAGCCATTTAATGGGTGCGTTAGGAATTGCTATATTGGCTAAAAAAAATAGTTTAGGGAAAACGTATGATTTGAATATTCAAAATATTTCATTTGATACTAAAGCAATTGACTGTGGTGGATGTAGTAATAATTGTGAGTTATTAAGAATTTATAAGGATAATAAATTAATTGATATATGGGGAAATAGATGTGATAAATATATAAAAAATTAGTTAAAATTTATTTTTGACTCTTTGTATAATTATTGTCAAAATTACATATTGTAATTAAAAAAGATGTATTTTATGATATAATTATAAAAGTGGTGGTATGAATGAAATTAAGTATTAATCGAATAGTTTTAGCTGTTATATATTTATTAACGGTTTTATTTTTAATTTTTATTATAAGTTCTAATATGATCCCTTTAAAAATTTTAATAGGAATATTTGTAGTACTTTTGTTATTTGATTTTGGTTTGTTTTTCTTATTATTCAAAAAGAGAAAAAAGAAAAATATAATTGGATACATAATTGGTGGATTTTTAGTACTCGTTTTATTTGCTTTATTTTATTATTTAAATATAACTTTAGGATTTTTTAAAGGATTTGGGACTAATAAATATAAAGAAGAAAATTATTTAGTATTAGTATTACAGGATAGCAATTTTCAAGAGTTAACTGACATAACTAATATCGGTTATACATCTAATGAATTATCAAACATAAATGAAGCGTTAACTAAATTAAATGAAGAAATTACTATTGAAAATAAAGAATATGAAAATAACGCTCTATTATTTGACAGTTTAATAAATGAAGAAATTGATGCTGTTTTAATCGAAGAATCTTCGATGTCACTTATATATGAACAAAATGAAGATTATGAAGGTAAATTTAGGACACTTTACACTATAAATATAAAGACAGAAATAGAGATTACTAAAGAAGCAGATGTGACTAATCAAACATTTTCTGTTTATATAAGTGGTATTGATTCGTATGGTAGTATTGCTACTGTTTCTAGAAGTGATGTTAACATTGTAGCAACAATTAATCCTAAAACAAAACAAATATTATTAATTTCCGCACCTCGTGACTATTATGTTCAATTAAGAGGAACAACTGGTTATAAAGACAAACTAACTCATGCTGGTTTATATGGTGTTGAAACATCGGTTGGAACTTTGGAAGATTTATTAGATACAGATATTAATTATTATTTCCGTGTTAATTTTTCATCTTTAGAGAAGATAGTCGATGCTTTAGATGGTGTAGATGTATATTCAAAATATAGTTTTACAAGTTCAAAAGCAACTGGTGGCACATATTATTTTTCTAAAGGTTATAATCATATGAATGGTAAACAGGCATTGGCATTTTCTCGTGAAAGAAAGGCATTACCAGGTGGTGATAGGGCTCGTGGTATAAATCAACAAGCAGTTATCGACGGTATTATAAGAAAAGCTACTAGTCCTGCAATCATAACTGGATATAGTAAAATATTGAAATCTTTAAATGATGCTTTCCAAACTAATATGAGTGATAACGATATACAAAAATTAATTAAAATGCAATTAAACGATATGGCAAGTTGGAATATTACAAGTTATAATTTGGATGGTAGTGATGGTAGTGAATATACATATTCTTATCCAACACAAGAATTATATGTAATGAATCCTGATGAAGAAACAGTAACTGAGGCACGAAGTTTAATTGATAAAGTAATAGCCGGCGAATTATTAGAAAGTAGTTACGATAAAGAAGCAAGTGATGTTAATGATCCTGTTTATGTTGAACCAAAACCCGAACCAAAGCCAGAAGAACCTAGTTCGAATGGTGAGTTGCCAGTGATTAGTTTTGATGAAACACCTTTAGTAATTATAAAGGGTCAAAAAATTGATTTATTAAGTGATGTCACTGTAACAGATAAAGAAGACGGACCATTAATTCCAAATGTAAATATAACAGATACTAGTATTTTAGTGGAAGGAACGCATATCATAACTTATTCAGTAACTGATAGTGATAATAATACTGTTACTAAAAATAGAACGATTATTGTTAAGTTAGATTTAAATGGTGATGGTATACCAGATGATATTGTAACTCCTTCTGAATAATATTTGACAAATATTAAATATTTTGCTAAAATTATTAACATTGAAAACGAAGAAGAGAAATAGTAATAAAATCAGTTATTTATAGTGAGTTATCGGTTAGTGGAAGATAATAATAATATTTTATGAACGCGTCTTGGAGTTTTAAAGCAGATCTGCTATAAAGATTAAAGAGTATAGGTTTCTATAAAATAAGGTGGTACCGCGATTTGTTCGTCCTTATGTTATAGGGACTTTTTAATTTGAAAGGGTGATTTTATGTACAAAGAATATATTACTAAATTAGTTGGTGAAATAATTAAGGATAAAGAAATTATTGTAGAAACACCTCCGAAACCTGATATGGGTGACTATAGTGTTCCCTGCTTTTCTTTTAGAGATGAAAATAATAAAAATCCTTTAGAAATTAGTAAAATGATTAAAGAAAATATTAAAGATGAAAAAAATATATTTTCAAAAATCGATGTAATGGGTCCTTATGTTAATTTTTATTTAAATTATGATAAAGTAAGTAACATTATTAATGATATAATTAATAATAAAAATTATGGATCTTTAAATCAAGGATATAACAATGCTTTATTAATTGAGCATACTTCTACTAATCCCAATGCTGAACCGCATATGGGAAGATGTCGTAATAGTTTAATTGGTGATTTTTTAGCGCGTCTATTTGCATTTACTGGCTATAAAGTAGAAAGACATTATTTTATTAATGATTTAGGCAAAAAAATAGCACTATTAGTAATTGGTGTTGAAAAGTATGGTTTAAAAGATGATTCATTTAAAGATATTTTAGATGTATATGTTAAAATATCAAGTGATGCCAAAACGGATACTTCGTTAGAACAACAAGCATTTGATTATTTAGAAAAAGTTGAAAATGGTAATCAAGAAATGGTTGATAAATTTAAGACTATTACTGATAAATGTGTTAAAGGACAAATGGAAATATATAATGATTTAGATATCTATTTTGATGTATTTACTCATGAATCAGATTATGTATATAATCATTACTTAACTAACATTTTAAATAAATTAGATGAAAAAGGAAAACTTAGAATAGATGAAAATGGCCGAAATTATGTTGATTTAAGTGGCTATGATATTCCTACTAAAGAACCTGTTTTGGTGTTGACTAGATCTAATAAAACATCTCTTTATCCAATTAAAGACATTGCTTATACTATGCATAAAATGGATTTAAATAGTACTAATAATTATATTGTGTTAGGTGAAGATCAAGAAGTTTATATGAAGCAAATTACTGCAACATTAGATATTTTAGGTTATAAAGCACCTAAATTAATTAGTTATTCATATGTTTTATTAGATGGCGATAAAATGAGTACTTGTAATGGAACTTTAGTATTAGTTACTGATTTTATGAAAGCATTAAAAGATAAAATTAAAATAGAATTCAAAAATAGAAATTTAGAATGTAGTGATGAAACTTTAAAAATTTTAACTAATGCTTGTATAAAGTATACGATGTTAAATGTATCAAAAAATAAAATAGTTAATTTTAATTTTGAAAATGCTACAAGTTTTCAAGGTGAATCAGCTATTTACATTTTATATAGTATTGTAAGAATTAATTCTATTTTAAGAAATAATAAATATAATAATGTCGAAATAAAATTAACAGATGAATTAGAATATAAAATAGTTAAAGATTTAATTGAATTTCCAAGTTTAGTAAATGATTTATTAAAAACAGCAGAACCAGTATTGTTAACTAAATATATCTTTAATTTAACGCAAAAATTTTCTTCATATTATGAAAAAGTAAATATCAGTAATATAGAAGATGAACAAATTAAATATTCTAAATTAATGTTATTAGAAGCAATCAAAATAGTTTTAACTAATGGACTTAGTATATTAGGAATTAAAACAATAGAAAAGATGTAAACTCATAAGAGTTTTTTTCTGTTTTAAAGAGGTATATATGGATAAAATAAACGATTTTTATATTTATTTAAGTGAAATTTTAGATATTAATGTTAAGTATGTTAGTTTAATATTAAATACTATATTGTGTTATGTTATATTATTATTAATTAGAAATCTTATAAAAATAATTATAAAATTAATGATAAAAAATGAGAGAAAGCATTATGTTTACATCCAAAATATAAAAATAATTTTTAATATGATCTATATCATATTATTAATATTTATTTGGGAAGATTATATTAAAAATTTAATCACATTAATCAGTTTTTTATCAGCAGCATTTGCTATTGCTTTAAGAGATATAATATTAAATTTCTTTTGTGGAGTATATATTAAAATAAAAAAAATATTTAAAATAGAAGATAGAATTCAAATTGAAGATATTAAAGGTGATGTTACCAATATATCTTCATTAGAATTTTGTATATTAGAAGTTGATAATAATCATGAAAATGGTCAATCTACTGGAGTTATGGTTACTTTTCCAAATTCAGTAATTTTTTCAAAACCAATAAAAAATTATACTAAATTATTTAAATATATTTGGGATGAAATGATTATAAAAGTTCCAATTGATTGTGATTTAGTAAATACTAAAAAAGAATTATATAGAATAATTAATAGCAATGAAATAATTAAATTAATTCCTAAAAAAATGGAAAAACAAATCAACCACACCAATGATGATTTTAGAGTTTATTATAATAAGTTTGAACCAATTATATATACTAAAATAGTTGATGATTATATAGAATTAACAATTAGATATTTAATTCATCCTAAAAAAGCAAGATATGTAAATAGTGTTATATGGAATAATATTTTAACAGCTTATAAAGATAATAAAATAGATTTATATGTTAAAAAATAAATTATATGATATAATTAATATGGTGATGGTATGGATGTGTTTGGAAATAATGATTTACAAAGTCTTATTTTAAAATCCTTAAAATCAAATTATGATTTTAGTTATTTTTGTGAATTATTTAAAGAAAATAAATTTTTTGAGTATTATGCAAAATTACCTAATAAGGATAAGTTTAATATTGTATTTTTTATAAAATTAATTGAAAAAAATGGTGAACACTTAATTCAAAGCGGTGATAGTGAATTTTATAATGAAATAAAAAAATGGCAAGGTAATTTGTTTGATAAATTAAATGAAGGTAAAATAACACCATCTGAATTAGAATTTGCTATAAAATTAATAGCTGATAGTATAATAAATAATGAAAAACTAGATAAAAATTTAATAATTAAATTAAGTGAAAATTATATTTTGAAATCACCACTAATGATACCCGAAGAATTACCAATTTTGTTATTATATAATTCTTATTTAATTAACCAGTTTATTAATTCAAATTATACTATTTCTTTTAAAACTAGTGCATATGCTTTTGCTTGTACAAATTATTCAGATTCTCCAGAAACTATATTTATAAATTATGACTTTTATCATCACGTTCTTGAATCGGAACAAATAACTAAGCAAGATTATTTGGAATTATTTTGTTTTCAAACATTTTCATTGTTGCACGAATTCAAACATTTAAAACAATTTGAATATATGAATACTCATGATGATGAATATGCCAAAGCAATTGGATTGGATATGAGTGTGGTAGGTTATGATTATGATTTTTATCGAGAAAATCACGATATGTTTTTTGTAGAAAGTGAAGCAAATTCTTTTGGATGTGAAAATTTAGAAAGATTTTGTCATAATTTATTATCGCACGATTATATTCAAAAATTTATTGAAATATCAAAGTCTTCATCTAATAAATTATCAAAAGAAGAATTTAAAGTTAAATATGATGAAATATGTTCTAAAATTGTAAAATTAATTTCAGAAGATGATAAAAAACAAAGTTTTTAATTTATATTAAGGAGGAGTAGTATGATGTGTGATGATTATGTTGTTTTTGATATTGAAACAACAGGATTAAATAAAGATTTTGATAAAATAATCGAAATAGGTGCTTTAAAGTATAGAAATAATGTTTTAGTAAGTGAATTTAATTATTTAGTTAATCCTAAAATAAAGATACCAGAAATAATAACTACCATAACTGGAATTAAGGACGAGGACTTAATAAATGAAGATACTATTGATAATATTTTACCTAAATTTATTGATTTTATTGAAGATTTACCTTTAATTGCACATAATAGTGAGTTTGATTTAGGATTTATTAACACCAATTTAAAATTGTTAGGTATGGATAAGTTAAATAACAAAAATATTGATACGTTATTATTAGCAAAAAAATATTTACCTCAAATGTATAATTATAAATTAGAAACATTAAAAAAATATTTTAAAATTAAGCAAATTTCTCACCGAGCAATAGGAGATTGTTATACTGCAAATTATGTTTATCAAGAGTGTAAAAAAAGATATGCTTTAAAATAACATATCTTTTTTATTCTAATGGTTTTAAACCTAATTTACCTTTTAATGAGTTATATAATGCTTCAGCACCAATAATTGATACAAAGCCACACCACAATGAATTAATTATTCCTAAATCGGTAAATGATATTGCAAATAAAAATCCAATTATGAATTCGCTTATTGCATAATATTCATTTTAATCACCTATATTAGATTATGAAAAATAGAAAAAAACAACAATTTAATTTAACTATTTTCCTTTACTTTATTAAGTTTTTTTTGTATAATTAGTATGGTGGAAGGTATGCAAGAAAGATTAATTTGGTTATTGGAAGATAAATTAGATATTATTAAAAATAAGACTATTTTAATTATAGGACTAGGTGGTGTTGGAAGTTATGTTTTAGAAACTTTAGCTAGAACTTATTTTAATAAATTAATTATTGTTGACAATGATAAAATTGATATATCTAATTTGAATAGACAATTAATGACTAATATTGATAATGTGGGATTATATAAAACTGATGTATGGTTTGACAGGATTAAAAAAATAAATCCCAATTGTGATGTTATTAAAATTACTGAATATATCACAAAAGATAATTTGAATTTGCTATTTGATTGTAAAATTGATTATGTAATCGATGCTTGTGATACATTGGAAACTAAAAAGGAAATAATTAAGTATTGTTTGAAAAATAAAATTAAATTTATTTCATCAATGGGAATGGCTAATAGAATAGATGCCAGCAAAATAAAAGTAAGTTATCTTGATAAAACTTGTTATGATCCTTTAGCTAAAAAATTACGAAATTTAATCAAAAAAGAAAATATTAAAGGAAAAATACCTGTTGTATATAGCGAAGAACAACCTTTAAAAATTAATAAATTAGGTTCGATTAGTTATGTAGTAGGGACTGCTGGATTGTTATGTACCAATTATGTTGTAAATGATATTATAAAAGAGGTTAGCGATGAAAGAAATAATAAAAATAATTAAAAATTTAGATGGCAAAGTATTGGGAATTGGATTAGATGAAATATTAACTAAAGAAATCGAAAATAATGATAAAATTATTGAATGCAATTTATTAAATTCAAATGTTAAAGGTAAAAATAAATTTAGTTTATTTAATAAGACAATAAAAATTAAAAAAATAAGAAATGTTTTTAAAAAGAAAAAAATAAATTATATCATTTGTAATTATGATGAAATCAGTAAGTATTTTAATACATTCATTAAAGATAGTATTTATATAAACAATAAAAAGATATATTTTTTTGGTAATGTTGATATTGAATTATTAAAGTATAGATATAGTAGATATGATACAAATATTGTTGTTAAAAATAAAGATTTAATTGAGATTGATACTAGTAAAGCCAAAAATAATTTTTTTAAAGATTTTTATTATCGAATAAAAGATTTTAAAGATAAATTAATTGAATTAATTGGCGATATTTTAATGAATTAGGAGGACATATATGAAAAAGGGTTTTACTTTAGCAGAATTATTAGGAGTTATTATAATTTTAGGAGCTTTAATGTTAATAATTATACCACTTGTATCTACTGCAATAAAAAACGCTGATGAGGATTTATATAATAGCCAAATTGAAAGTATTAAATTAGCATTAGAAATCTGGGCAAGTGATAATCAAAAGCCTAATGATGGCGAATATATTACATTAAGTTTAAGTCAATTAAAAGAAGCTGGTTTAGTTGAATTAGACATTAGAAATCCTATAACAAAAGAATTATTTCCAAACGATATGATTTTAAAAATAACTAACAATAATGGAATTGTTGAGTATACTGTTAATGAAAACGGAAGTAATACTAAAGATTACGATTCTATTACTAGTATTAAAGTTAATGGTGATGTATTAGAATATGTTGAAGTTGGTAGTATTACTTATGATGATTTAGGAATAACTGCTAAAGATTCAAATAATAACTCAATTACTGATTTCACTACTACTACAACACCAACTTTAGATTTGAGTAAAAAGGGAGTTTATTTAATAACATATAAAACTATTGATAATGTTGCATATCGAACTATTGTTGTAAGGGATACAACAGGACCTGAAATAACATTTAATAACAATTTGGAAATGACTTATGAAGAGTCAAAATCATATGATTTTAAATCAGATATAACAGTTACCGATAATAGTAATGAAGAAGTTAGTGTTACTGTTGAGAATAACATTAAACCTTTAGCAGGAAATTATACAGTCAAATACACTGCTAAAGATTCATCGGGTAATGAAACAATTAAATTAAGAAAAGTAACTATAAAGGAGTAAGCATTATGTATTTAAAAGCAATTAAAGCACATGGATTTAAATCATTTGCAGATAAAACAATTATTGAATTAGATGATAAAATAACTGGTATTGTTGGACCTAATGGAAGTGGTAAAAGTAATGTTGTTGATGCTGTAAGATGGGTTTTAGGTGAACAATCAGTAAAATCATTAAGAGGAGATGG
>CALVKO010000032.1 GCA_944332725.1 uncultured Bacilli bacterium | reverse complement strand
ATTTATAACAGGAATTTGATGTAAGACTAAATTCAGTTTTCAAATATTGAAACTGGAATTTACTTTTTCAATTCACAGAAAAAAAAATTGATATAAATATCAAAAAAATATTTTTAAATGTTAATATATTTGCTATAATAGTTATGTAAGATAAAGGAGGAATAATTGTGAAAAAGACTTTATTGATTTTGGTTGTAATGATTTTTTTAGTGGGATGCAATAGTCAAGGAAAATATGAAGAAGCAATGAAAAATTATGCCACTAAATTTTATAATGATCATCAAAAAGGTCAAGAAGGACTTACTAATCCTACAGTATCAATTAAACAATTAAAAGATGCTGTTGAAGCAGTAGGTGATGATTACGATTTAACAAAATTAGAAAAATGTACTGATGATTCATATGTTGAATTGATAATTGACGAAACTACTAAAGATGTAAAAGATATAAAATATTATTTAGAATGTAAATAACTTGTAAAAAGTTATTTTTTTTAAAAATTTACAAAAAATAAAAATTTGACTAACTTTTGACAATAATAAATGTTCAAATTAATTTTTTCTATAAAATAAAATAAAAAATTAGTGAAAATATTAAAACCAATTTTCAAAAATAATCATTTGTATTCATTTATTAAAGATGATATATTGTTTGCGAAAGGAGGAATTAATAATGTTAAATCAATCTATTTTAGTTGGAAGGATTGTTAAAGAACCAGAAGTAAGAGAAACAGATAATGGAACTAAAGTTACTAATCTTACATTAGCAGTTCAAAGATCATATAAAAATGTAGAAGGCGAATATGATACAGATTTTATCTCTTGCGTATTATGGAAGGGGATAGCTGAAACTACTGCAGAATATTGTAAAAAGGGTGATTTAATTGGTGTTCGTGGTAGACTGCAAAGCAAACAAATTGGTTATACAGAAGAGGCAAAAATAAGTACTGTCGAAGTAGTTGCCGAAAGAATAACATTCTTATCAAGCAAAAAGCAAGACTAACCTTGCTTTTTATTATATTCTTCGTAAAATAAAATATCTGGTTTAACCTTAAATATATTAGCAATTTTAAAAGCAATCTCATAACTTAATCTTCTTTTTCTGTTTTCAATTTGCCAATAAAAGGATTTACTTATATTTAATTTGTTTGCCATATCTTGACAACTATAATGATATTTAAGTCGATATTGTTGTAATTTATTCATAAATATTACCTCCTAATGTTAATTATACATTAACTAAACATTAATTTCAAGTAAATATTAACAAATAATTAAAAAAGTTGTAAAATATTAAATATAATGTTATAATTATGTTAACAAATTGATTACGGAGGTATATATGATTATTGGAGAAAGATTAAAAGAAGCAAGAATTGCTAAAAAAATGTCACAAGAAACATTAGGTAAATTACTAGGAGTGTCAAAAGTTTCAATATGTGGATATGAAACAGGAACACGTACGCCTAATATGAGTAACTTCTTAAAACTAATTGAAATATTAGATTTAGATGCAAAATATGTTTTAGGAATGGATGTTAAAGTAATTAATGAAGACAATGAAGAATATCCAGTTAAATTAGCAAAAAACGATATTCAAATTATTGAAGAATTAAAAAAGAATAGAGAATTATATAATATGTTTTGTTCAAATCCTAAAAGAACATTAGAAAGAATTAAGAGTAAATTAAATTTAAAATAATTACTCTTTTATTTTAAACTAATTTGGGGTATAATACTATTAGGTGATAATGCTATGTATAGAAAAAAGCAAAACAAAAAAAGAAAAACAATTTTTATTATTATTGTGCTTATTATCTGCGTAATTATTGGCGTTATTGTAAATATCGTAATACCAAATCGTAATTTAACAATATTTGAAAAAACAATTAAGGATAGCGTTTTAACTGTACAAAAAATTATATCTTTTCCTGTTGATTTTATAACTAACAAAGTAAATGTAAATAAAGAAAAGAATGAAATGTATGAAAAATACAAAGAATTAGAAGAAAAAGTAAAAGAAAATGAAAAATATAAAATTGAAAACGAAGAATTAAAAAAACAATTAGAAGATATGAAAGAATTATTAAATATAAATGAAACAATTGCTGATTATACATATGTAAATGCTAATGTAATAAATCGAAATATTGATTATTGGTCTGACACAATAACAATAAACAAAGGTGAACATGACGGAATAACTAAAGATATGCCAGTAGTTATTGGCAATAATTTAATAGGTAAAATAATCAGTACAACAACTTTCAACAGCACAGTAAGATTAATTACTGCGACAGATGTTGTTGATAAAATTTCTATTAAAATAAAAAGTCAAGATACATATGTCTATGGAATATTAAATGGTTATAGTGAAGAAAATAATACTTATACAATAGAAGGAATATCCCAAACAATAAAAATAGAAAATGGATCTATAGTAACTACAACCGGTATGGGTGATATTTTTCCAGCAGGTATAATAATTGGAAAAATAACTGGTGTCAATACTGACAATTTTGATTTATCAAACGTTTTAGAAATGCAATCAGATATAAACTTTGATAATATTAATTATGTAACAGTTTTAAGGAGAAATATATGATAGTTATAGTGACAATGTTATCATTCTTTTTAGATGGCATTTTATCAAAATATATTTTACCTAACACATTTTTCTTACCACTTTTTACAATTGTATCCTTAGTTATTATATATCCTTATTTTAACAATAACAATTTTCGCTATTTTAAATTTATTTCACTAATAGGATTGCTATATGATATTACTTATTTTAATACTTTATTTTATAATTTCTTTATTTTTATTATATTGGGATTTATAATTGGATTACTAAATTATTTATTGTCAAATAATTTATATACAAATTTGTTAACAACAATAATTATTATAATTATTTATAGAATAATTTTATTTTTAATAATTTTCATTTTTAAAAATCATACATATTCATTATTTGAATTATTACAAAGTATATATAAATCATTAATATTAAATATAATATATTGTATAGTACTATATATTTTAACGGAAATATATAGTAGAAAATATAAAATTTTAAGATGTAAATAGTTGACATAAACATCAATATTGTGGTATCATTGAATACGACGTAATCCGCTGAGTTATTATTATGATTATAGTTTGAAAAAAGGAGAGTGACATCGTGAATTTAGTAGAAAAAATTACCGCAAAACAAATTCGTACTGATATTCCTGAATTTAGAGTAGGAGATACAGTAAGAGTAAACGTTAAAATAGTTGAAGGTAAAAGAGAAAGAATTCAAGCATTTGAAGGCCTAGTAATGGCTATTCAAGGTAGTGGCGTTAGCAAAAACTTTATAGTTCGTAAAGTATCTGGCGGTGTTGGAGTCGAAAGAACATTCCCAATTAATAGTCCAGTTATTGATTCAATCGAAGTTGTAAGAACAGGACGTGTTAGACGAGCTAAGTTAAATTATATTAGAACGATGAATAAACAACCAAAGATCAAAGAGCGCCGTGCAAAAGAAACAAAATAAGTTTCTTTTTTTTTTATTTTGGTATATAATATTATAAGGTGATTAACATTGAAACTAATAAAAGAAGCAATACCATATATCATAATTCTTGTAATAGTTATTATAATAAGAACATTTGTCGTAACACCTGTTATTGTATCAGGAACTTCCATGAATAATACACTACAAGACGGCGAAATACTATTATTAAATAAATTTGATAGGAAATATGAAAGATATGATATCATAGTATTTGACTATGAAGATTCAAAATTAGTAAAAAGAATAATTGGCTTACCAGGCGAAACAGTTGAATATAAAGATGGAATATTATACATAAATGGCGAAGAAACCGAAGATTATTTTGCTTCGATTACCAAAAACTACAAATTAAATCAAACCATACCAGATGGCTATTATTTTGTGATGGGAGACAATAGAAATAATTCAAGTGATAGTAGAATAATTGGCTTAATAAGTGAAAAAGAGATAAATGGTACAACAACATTTAGTCTATGGCCAGTTAAATTTGTAAAGTAAGCATTCTTACTTTTTTTGTGGTATAATAATGAAAGGTGATTTTTATGAATGGCGTTTTAGGTGGATTTAAAAATATGCTTAGAAGATGGCGAATAAACTTAAAAAATAAAAAGAAAAAAGAAGAACAAAATAAAATTACAAGATATCCGAGATTAACATCGTTTATCTATAGTACAATAGCAATTATTTATTCACCATTTGGATATATGTTTTCGAGAAGCAATAAACAGGCAAGTACAGAACAACCAAAATTGTATAAAAAAATCGAAAAAATAAACTTAAAATTAGATGAAGTAATAGTAGGTAATAAAGAAAATATAAAATCAATAGTAAAAGAAATCGAAACAATAAAAAAAGAAATAAACGTTCCAATGACAACAGAAAGTAAAAATTATTTTGATTCAAAAATAAAAGAAATAGAAATAAAAACAAAATTTATTGAAAATCCCACTAAAATTACACCAATAGAAGCCAAAGTTATTAGCGAATCATTAGAAAAAAATGCAAAAAAAATAAATAAACCAAAAAATATAAATAAAGAATTACTAAAACAATTACCTATTTCTGTAGTAGTTACAAAAGAATTGCTATCTGAAAAAAAAGAACAAACAAAAAAGAAAGAACAAAATTCTGTAATAGGAAATACGAACTTTATCAAAAAAGCGAATAAAGAAATAAAGGGAGTCATTGATAAAATAAAAGAAATTGAAATAAAAATACCTAATATTAAACAATATAATCATTATTACGATTTAGAAAACGATTTAAAATATTTAAGAAAAAAAATAGAAACATTAAAAGAACAATATGACCAAATAAAAGATAAAATCAGTATTGATATTGAACTTGATAAATATGAATTATATAAAAGTCCTAAAAAAATTATCGAAACATTAGAATTAATCGATAAAGATTTAAAATTAATTGAAAGTAAAAAACAAGAATTGTTGACAAAAAAAGAAATAAAACAAGAAGAACAAAAACCACAAGATAAAAAACAAGAACAAAAACAACAGAAAGAACAAAAAAAACAAGGAGTAGATGATGTCATAAAAGCCCAACAATTAGTTTTAAATAACATTATTAACCAAAATAAATACTTTGATGATTATATGAAAAAAATGCTTAAATCAACTAACAAAAAACGAACCATTTTAACCTCATTATCTAACTTTTCAAATATTATTTTAAATTTTACAGTATCATTACTACCAATTTCATTATTCAAAAATAAATTATTTGGAACTTTAGTGAGTAGTATTATGATTAATAATTCTATTAAAACAATGCGTAGAATGCTAAATCCAAAATTAAAAATAAACTACCAACTTTTTATTGATAATTATAATGATAGCAAATCCATTCTTCGTGATACATATGATATGTGTACCAATTCTTTAGAAGAATTAAATGAATTAAAAAATGAATTGTCACTTTATAACTCAAATGAAATAGAACAATTGTTATTTAAAATTGAATTGATTGAAAACAATATAAAAAACCAAATGAAAGCACTAAATATAAAAAAGGAAACAGTTGAAAAAGTATATATAAAAATAAGGAACAATGATTTATGAAAAACAAAATTATAAAAAACTTTATTTTAATTATTAGTATTTTAATATATATATATTTAGTTTTTATAGGCAGAAATCAATATATTTATAATATTAGTTATACAAAAATTATATTATTTGTTCTGCTTATTTGTTTGATGATTTATTTGTATGGTATAATCAATAACAAAGAAAAAATATATAATAACAATATAAAATGGTATATTGCATTATATTTATTATTGCTAATAAGCGTAACATTTTTTATAGGTAGAACAGATATAAAATTTTATAATTGGTGGTATAGAGGTCAATATGAACCTTTACATACGATATTATCACATTTTAAATATGGTACAATAACATTAATATTAAAAAACATTATTGGAAATAGTATTATGTTAATACCATTATCGTTTTTATTAATGATTAAAAATAAAAAATATAAAAATATATTTAGCCAAACTTTAATTATTTTACCACTTATAATTATTATTGAAGTCTTACAAGCATACACTCATGTTGGTGTATTTGATATTGATGATATTTTATTAAATTACTTTGGAACTATTATTTTTACTTTTTTAATTACTAGATTTTCTATAATAGATAAAATTAAAACATTATTTTATACTGATTACAATATCAAGCAAAATATTAAAAATATATTATTTTATATATCAATTATAATTTTAATTATGTATATAATTATTGTGCTTTTTAAATTGTTTTAGTGTGGGAGGATAAAAACATGATAAAAATCAATAATAAAGATTACACTAAATATGATACAAAAATTATTTGGGGTGATTTTTATGCTTATTCTAATGAAAAAAAAAGAACAGGAATTGCTCCATTTATTCAATTTAATATAGAAGATAAAATTTTTATTGGTTTAGAATTTGTATATTCAAAGGAAATGTGGGAAGATACAAAACCTTGTATAAAAATTGACATGAAACAATATTTAACAGATATAACATATGAAGATGAAAAAGGCTGGATTTCATTAATTGTTGAAAAACATAATTGTTATATTACAAAAATAGAAGAAAATATATTTAAAATAGATTTATTTGTAGAATCTACTTTAGAAAATATAAAAATTGAATTAGATGTTAAAGTACAATTTTAAATTTATATATGAAAATTGAGATAAATTATGGATAAAATGAAAAGATTTATTTTATTGATAGATATTTTTTGATAATAACATTATTGGATTTAATTGAAGTATTTAAAGAACATGATAATCAAGTAAATATTGTTGAAATTTAAAGAATAAGAAATTAGATTTAAATAATTAAAATTTTTAAATTATTTAGATGTAGTTAATAGAACTATAAAATATGATTTCTAATTATTGATAAATTTATAATTTATATAGTTGATAAAACTTCTAATAAAATAAATCCAGGTTATCCTTTAAACACAATATCTATTAACAAAAAATTAAATAAGTATTTTACAGATATAACTGAAGAAGATAAAAAAGAATTAACATAAGATGAAAGTGATGTTATAGAAATTCTTTGTAAAAATTTATTAGTTTTGTAATTAAAAAAATAATTTGAAAGTGTGTGATTTTATGAATTCAAAAATTTTTAATTATATATCAACTATAAGTTGTATTATTGCAATAATTTTATTATATATTTTTATTATAATTAGCGATAGTTTTAATATTAACGGTTGTACAATTTTACTATTTTTATTAATGTTATTAAATCCAATTGCTAATTTATGTCGCTTAAATAAAAAAATTATAACTAATTGCTTATTTCATATTTTGACAATTATTATAACTAGTTATATTTCCTATACTTCAATAATTAGTATTACAAAGTATATAAATAATTTAAATGATAAATCTTTAGAACACAGCATCTCAAGTTTATATTTTTATGATCGGCTTTTATATATTTTAATATCAATAATTATTATATTATTAATAACATTTTTATTTAAAAAGACTAATATAAAATCTAATAAAGATAATTCTAAAATTATGCTTTTAATAATTTTAATAACATCATTAGTACCAATAATAACTGGTAATATAGGGAGTATATCAATTATATCTGCTGGGTTTAATATAGCATTATTTATATTTTCAATAATAACTTTTATTAAACTAAAATTAATAAACACAGCAGATGAATTAAGAAGTTATTATTTAATTTTAATTGTTTGTTCATTAATATCAATTAACCCAATTGCATTTGTTTTATCTATATATATGTTTTCACAATTAGATGTTTTTGGTTTGCATATTTAATAATAAATTATCAAGTAGATACAAAAATCTACTTTTTTTATGCTATTGCTTTAAAAAAACATAAATAAAAAACAAGTTTTTGATAAAAAGGCAAAATGCCCCTTTCCCCCTGAAGAGAGCATTTAACCGTGCTCTCATTTTTTATGCCCATTTTATAAGGGTTTGCGAGGCATCGGTATTGCTAAAATAATTTTAGGTACAATTTAGGTACAAAAAAATTGAGTTTTAAAATAATTCATTGAAGAAAACTGCCGAAAGTGGGAAAATCTTCAATGGATTTTTAATTTTAACAATGATACGGATAAAATATAAATGATCCGTATGAATGAAAAAAATAGTATTATTCCGCAAAAGGTATAAAATGTATTGACATATTATTCCAGAAACGGTATAATCTATATATAGAGGTGATAACTATGCAAATTAGAGAAGCTAGTGAAAAGTGGAATATTAGTGAAAGAAGAATAAGACAACTTATTCAAGATGGAAGAATTGAAGGTGCTGAAAAAATAGGTACAACATGGAATATTCCAGATGATACTAATAAACCAATCGATAAAAGAGTGAAAGACGAAATTGAATTCAAAATAGATCTACCTGAAGATTATTTTAATGAAGTTGATGAAAAACTTACAAAACTAAATAGTAAAAGACCATTACCTAAAGAAGCAACTGAGTCATTACAAAATGCAATTAATCTAGAATGGACATACAACAGTAACGGTATTGAAGGTAATACATTAACACTAAAAGAAACTAAAGTAGTATTAGAAGGTATCACTATAGGTGGTAAGTCTGTAAGAGAACACCTAGAAGCTATAAATCATGAAAATGCTATTGAATACTTAGAAGAATTAATTGGTACAAAAAGTGAAATATCTGAATGGAATATTAAAGAATTACATCAATTAGTTTTAAAAGGAATTGATGATGAAAATGCCGGAAAATATAGAAATCATGATGTAATTATTAGTGGCGCACAACATAGACCACCACAATATATAAAGGTTCCGGAATTAATGGAAAAATTAATAATGAATTATGATGAATGGGACAAATATCATCCAATAGTAAGAGCAGCATTATTACATGGAGAATTAGTTAAGATCCACCCATTTATTGATGGAAATGGTAGAACATCTAGATTAATAATGAATATGGAATTAATGAGAAGTGGATATGTACCAGTTATTATTAAAAAAGACAACAGATTAAAATATTATGAAGCGCTTGATAAAGCACATACAGCAGGCAATTATACTGATTTTGTTAAATTAGTAACAGAAGCAGAGAATGAAATGTTAGATAGATACTTGGAAGTGATTGATAGTGAAAATAAATAGTGATAGAATAATTCAGGAATTTTCGTCAGGACAAAAAAATGTTGCGTTAGTATATAATGAAAAATATGGAAAATGTATTAGAAAAACCAGAAGTGCTAATACATCAACTGCGAGAATAGAAAGAGAAGTAAATATTCAAAATGATTTTAATAGTGAATATTATCCTAAAATTTACTATAGTGAAATAAATTCGAATAATATATTAATATATGAAGAATATGTAGAAGGAAACGATTTGTTTGAAATATTAGCAGGAAATAATATATATAAAAATAATCAAAAAAAGTGTTTAGAATTATTGCTTGATTTAATAGAAGCGTTAGACTTAATTTGGAATAAATCTATTGTTCATAGAGATATAAAACCTAATAATATTAAAATGCGTCCGAATGGGAAACCAGTTATTTTGGATTTAGGAATAGCAAAGTTGCTTGACTCTACTGATAATTTAACTACAAGAATGTGGTTTACACCTGGATATGCACCAATTGAACAATTTACTAATAGAATAGATTTAATTGATAAAAGTACAGATTTTTTTAGTCTTGGGGTAGTTATTTATGAATTGTTTTTTGGGCAAAGATTATTTTTGTCAAATGAAGAAGTTATCTCCAAAAATCCAAATTTTAATCAAGCAGGATTTAGTAATACTCAAAAATTTAATTTAATTATATCAAAATTACTGGAAAAACAAATTTACAGACGATACAGAAAATCTATAGATATTGTTAATGATGTCAAGAATGCTTTGGAGGAATGTTTATGAGTAATAATTTAAAATTATACCATCAATGTGGTTTTAGATCTAAATGGAATTTTGAAGTGTTTCAAGAAGATAATATAGGAGATGGTTTTATCTTGTCTCCATATAATATGAAGAAGGAAGAATTATCTAAAATTGAAGATGAAGAATTAGAAAAAAGTTTTTTTGATCCACAGTTTTACGCATTAGGTGATTATAGAGAGTCATTTCTTTCTTATAACTTCTTGGATTGTGTCGATACTCTAAGTGATTATATAAATGATAGAGATTTTATAGCTCAAAAAACAGTGGATTATCAAAATAATCTTTCGGTAGAATATATTACAATACCAACCATAGATTTTGATTTATTAAATACAACAGATGATTTTGAGTATGTTTACTCTCTAATATCAAGTAATGATTATGAAGGAAATGATAATAATCTAAAAATATTAAATGAAATAATTATAAAACCATTTATAAAAAGAATTAAAGAAATAGAAGCAAATAAAAAGGTTCTATTAACTGTAATTTTTGATGAAAATACTGCAAGAAATAATGATAAGTTTGCAGAACTATTAACTTTAATTACAAGCTATGATATTGTTGATGGTATATATATAATTCCAAAATGTTCTAAGTCTTATAAGAGAGTATCAAATATTCAATTCTTACAAAAAATGATGGAGTTTATAGATATATTAAAATCAATAAATATGGAAGTAATAGTAGGTAATAGTGATATTGAATCGTTATTATATATAGTGGCAGGAGCAGATGCGGTTACCATGGGAAGTTATGAAAATCTAAGACATTACGACGGTACAAGATTTATAAAAAATGAGGGAACTCCTAGATCTCCTGTGCCAAGATTATTTAGTTACAAATTATTACAATGGATTGACTATACTTATTTATATCCAATTAGTCAAAATATTGATATGAATGATTTATTTGAATGTAATAAGTATTATGAAATGACTGTGCCTGAAGGGTATAAATGGCACTTTAGCAAATCAGAACCTTATAAACACTATATGATGAGTTATTCAAATTTAATAAAGAAATTACCACAAGAGCAACATGAAAAAATAGAATATGTAAACCAATTGTTTGAAGAAGCAAAAAAAGCTGGTTCAGAGTTATTAAATTGTGGTATAATATTAGATGATAATAGTGGTGGCGCACATATATCACAATGGCAAACTGCATTACTACAATTTGCCAATAAAAAGAAAAAAGGTGATTAGTATGTTTCAAACTGAGAGAGATTTAGTTATTTCTTTGATTGATATGCTTGAAAATAGTAAAGTTAAAATAAAAAATATAAAAGATTTCTTTATTTTACAAGAAGTTGATGGCATGATAGGAAGACCAGATATTCTCTTAAAAAGTAAAACTAACACTAAGATAATTACAATAGAAGTTAAATTAAAAAATTGGAAAAGAGCATTACAACAAGCCTATAAGTATAGAAGCTTTTCTGATATAGCTTATATATGCATGGATGAAAAAAATGTAAAACCGGCATTAGAAAATCTAGATTTGTTTAAAAAATGCAACATCGGATTGCTAACCATAAATAGCAAGAATAAGATTAAAATTTATTATGAGCCTACTATGGATCATGCATTTGTTGAAAACTTACGTGATGTTGCAGAATCTAAATTTAATACTAAATATGGTAATGATATAATGACAGAAAAAATAGCTTAGTCATCTTCTAAGCTATCAATAACAGAAACAACCGAGTCGAGGGCAGTACTAAACATATGTGAATATGTATTTAGTGTTTCCTCGATTTTTGTATGTCCTAAATATTTTGCAACTAATGTAACATTAGCACCATTGTTAATAAGTAGTGATGCACAAGAATGTCTAAAATCATGAATCCTAATAATTTTTAAGCCAGCTAGAGTAGCTAGTTTAGTCCTTCTAAGATATATATTAGAATCAGCTATCGGTTTAGCATCAGAAACCACAAAGAAGTCATCATTAAATCCGTAATACTCTTTTTTATCCTGTTCATATAGCGTTTTAAGGTCGTTTAACAGTACTTTAGTAATGGGAACTATTCTTCTACTATCTCTTGTCTTAGTATCCGAAAATTCAAACTTTACACGGTTATTTCTTTGCGTTATTTGTTTATTAACAGATAAAACTTTTTTATCAAAATAAATATCTTTCCAAGTAAGCCCTTTTAATTCACCTTTACGAAGACCACAGTAATATAGTATTTCAAATACACACTTCCATCTTAGATCTTCCTCATAAGAAATGAACTTTTTAAATTCATCATAAGTATAATAAGACATTTCTTTTCTACGTTCATTAGGATCTTGAAATTTTGTCATTTTATTATATACTGCTTGAAAGTTTAAGTTATGCCATTTAACACCAAAGTTTAAAATAGATTTAAGAAATTTATAAATATCATTTTTATATCTAAGTAATATATTAAGTTTATTTATTTCTCGTTTCCATTGTTCAAACTGCATAATATTAAAATCCTTTAATTTAACAGAATAGAAGCATTCTATGAACTTTTCTTTATTATCATAACCATACTTAGTAGTATCTTTCATTATTTCATCATTATGCATTCTAAATTCATCATATAAATCTTTAAATGTCATATTGTTATCTTCTACTTTATCAGTAGAGGTAACTAAAAACATTCTTTCTGCATCAGATGCTTCTTTTTTTGTTAGATATCTTTTAGATCTATATTGCTTAGTGGCACCAAATGCATCTTTATAGCTAAACTTAAAATACCAAGCTCTACCATTTTTAGTAGGCTTAGGATCTTTGTAAACTGCCACTATTTCACCAGTAAAATAGAATAAATTATGCAAAAAAAGGAAATTTAATAATAAAAAGGAGAAAAAGTATGTTTAAATTTTAGAA
>CALVKO010000031.1 GCA_944332725.1 uncultured Bacilli bacterium | reverse complement strand
CCGTTAGCTCAGCAGGTAGAGCATTTGACTTTTAATCAAAGGGTCACAGATTCGAGTTCTGTACGGGACACCATTTTTGAAAATAAACTCTATATAGAGTTTTTTTTTATTATTTCTGGTATAATATATATGGTGAAATATTATGGATAGAATGAATGAACTTATTGAATTAATTAATAAAGCAAATTATGAATATTATATAATGGATAATCCTAGCATAACAGATCAAGAATATGATCGATATATGCAAGAATTAATTAAAATTGAAAAGTTACATCCAGAATGGGTAAAAGATGATTCTCCTACAAAAAGGGTTGGTGGAGAAGTAATAAGTCAATTTAAAAAAATTGTTCACGAAAAACCGATGTTATCTTTGAGTAATGTGTTTAATGAAGAAGAAGTAAGGGATTTTGATGAAAAAATAAAAAAAGAAGTTGTTCCTAATTATGTATGTGAATTAAAAATTGATGGATTATCAGTTTCATTATTATATGAAAACGGTAAATTAGTAAGAGGTGCAACTCGAGGTGATGGTGTTACGGGTGAAGATATTACTCATAATGTTAAAACAATAAAAACGGTACCATTAGTTATAAATCAACCCATTGATATTGAAGTTCGTGGCGAAATATATATGAGTAAAAAAAGTTTTAATCAACTAAATGAAAAAAGGAAATTAACTAATCAGGAATTACTTGCAAATCCACGAAATGCTGCGGCTGGTAGTGTTAGACAATTGGATAGTAAAGTAGCCGCTTCAAGAAATTTGGATTGTTTTATTTATCATTTACCTAATCCAGAGGATTATAATATAAAGACACATTATGAAGCGTTAGAATTTATGAAATCTTTGGGATTTAATGTAAATCCTAATATTGAGTTAGTTGAAAATGTTGATGAGGTATTAAAATACATAGATAAATGGACAAAAAAAAGAGATGAATTACCATATGAAATTGATGGTATAGTTATTAAAACTAATGATATTAAACAACAACAATTATTAGGTTTTACAAGTAAATATCCAAAATGGGCTACGGCATATAAATTTCCAGCATTAGAGGTATTAACAAAACTAAAGGACATTAAATTTACAGTTGGAAGAACAGGACAAGTAACTCCTAATGCTGTTTTAGAGCCAGTTAGATTAATGGGTTCAGTTATTTCTCGAGCAACACTTCATAATGAAGATTATGTTTTAGCTAAACATATAAAAATTGGTGATATTGTTTCAATTCGTAAAGCAGGTGATGTAATACCAGAGGTTGTTGCCGTAAAAAAAGAAAGAAGAACAGGAAACGAAATAGATTTTAAAATGATAGAAAATTGTCCAATTTGTCATTCTATTCTCATAAAGAAAGACTCTGCTTATTATTGTGTAAATGAAAAATGTGATAAGAAAAAAATAGAAAATTTAATTCATTTTGTAAGTAGAGATGCAATGTATATTGAAGGTTTTGGAGACAGAATAATAGAAGATTTTTATAATATGGGATATTTAAAAGATATTGATGATTTTTATAATTTAAAAAATTATAAAGAGGAACTAAAGGAATTAGAAGGATTTGGAGAAAAAAGTATAAATAATTTATTAGAAAGTATAGAAAAAAGTAAAGAAAATTCTCTCGAACGTTTATTGTTTGGATTAGGAATAAGATATGTTGGTAGTAAGACATCTAAAATATTAGCAAAGAAATATAAAAATATTGATAATTTAATCAATGCTAAATATGAAGAATTATTGACAACAAAGGATATAGGTGAAAGAATAGCACAAAGTGTTGTAGAATATTTTGCTAATGATAATGGAATGATCGATAAATTAAAAAGACATAATATTAACATGTTATATTTAGGTAAAACAAATGTAAATGAAAATTTTGATGGTAAAATTTTTGTTTTGACCGGCACATTATCTTCCATTACACGAAATGAAGCAAAAGAAAAAATAGAAGAAATGGGTGGAAATGTAAGCGGAAGTGTTAGTAAAAAAACAGATTTCGTAATAGTAGGTGAAAATCCTGGAAGTAAATATGATGATGCTATAAAATTAAATGTTCCTATATTAAATGAGCAAGAATTTTTGTCAAAAATAAATAATTAAATAAAATAGTATTTTCTTTTTTCTTTTTTTTTGATATAATGTATTAAAGTAAATAGGAGGTTACAATTATGAATGAAGATAAATTAAATGGTCAAACAATACCAAATGGTAATATAATGTCAATGCCAGAAGTTGCTTCAACACCAATGCCAGAAGTTGCTCCAGTACCAATGCCAGAAGTAACTCCAGCACCAATGCCAGAAGTAACTCCAGCACCAATGCCAGAAGTAACTCCAGCACCAATGCCAGAAGTAACTCCAGCACCAATGCCAGAAGTAACTCCAGCACAACAGGTTGATGCGAATCCGATGGAAGCAGTTTCTAATTTGAATAAAGAAGAAGCGATGGAAGAAGCATTATCTCATACTAATCAATATAGTCCATTTGAAGCACCAAAACAAGAAGTAAATCAAGAAGTTAAGAAAACAAATAATAAAGGAGCATATATTTTAATAGGCATAATTTTAATTATTATGATATTGTTTATTATTTTCTTACCACAAATTTCAAAACTACTTGGTTGGTAAAATGACTAATAGTCATTTTTTTCAATTGAAATATGTGATATAATAAAGTGAGGAGGTAAACATGACATTTAATGGTATTGTAGATTTAATAAAAAAATTAATAGATGTGTTAATCGTTTGGTTAGCATTATATTATATTTTAAAAAGTCTAAGAAAAAATGTAAAAATGATATTACTTTTTAAAGGTATATTAGTAATATTAATTTTAAAAGTATTTAGTGACGTTTTAGGTTTAGTAACAATAGGATTTTTATTAGACTATGTTATTGAGTGGGGACCATTAGCGTTGATTGTAATTTTTCAACCAGAAATTAGAAGCGTTTTAGAGCAATTAGGAAGAAGTCAATTATTAGGACGACATAAAGTTCTAACTGTTGATGAAAGAGAAAAAATGGTTTATGAGATTACAAATGCTTTAGATTATTTAAGAAAACAATCGATAGGCGCCTTAATTGTAATAGAACGAGATAATAGTTTAAATGATTATATTCAAAAATCAAAGAAAATATACGCTGAAATATCTTCTGATTTATTAATTTCAATATTTTTTCCTAACAATCCATTACATGATGGTGGGTTAATAATTCAAGGTGATAAAATAACGAGTGCAGGTGCTGTTTTTCCAACAAGTGATAGTTTAAAAATAAGTAAGCGTTTAGGAACTAGACATAGGGCAGCATTAGGTATATCAGAGGCTACTGATTGCATTTCTATAATAGTTTCAGAAGAAACAGGAAGATTATCTTTAGCTATTGATGGTGAACTTTATTATAATTTAACTTTAGATGAAGTGAAATTAAGATTGTTAGAAGAATTAAGGCCTAAAAAAGAAGCTTTTGTTGATGAGGAGGAAATTAAAGATGAAGCAAGTAATGACAATGCTTAAAAAAATCGGAAATTTTTTCTCAAAAATTATTGATAAATTAATAGTAATGCCTATTAGTAAATTAATTTTATTAATAAACAAAAAATATGGAAAGCCTAGTAAAAAATTCGAAAATTGGCTTTCCAAATCAAATACTTTGTTATTTATATCATTAATAATAGCGATATTTACATTTATTGTTATTGATCAAAAAATATTAACTTTTTCTGAAAGCTCAGCGGAAGTTTTAGATATAGAACAAGTTAAAGTTTTATATGATGAGGATAATTATGTAGTTGAAGGGATTCCAGAAAGTGTTGATATAACTTTAATAGGCAATAAAGCTGATTTGTATATTGCTAAACAATCTCCAACTAATGAAGTTGTAATTGATTTGTGGGGATTAAAACCTGGAACTCATAAAGTCGATATAAAATACGACCAATTGAGTAGTGGAATAAAGTATAGTATTAATCCTTCAGTTGCAACAGTTGTAATATATGAAAAAGTATCTGCTACTAAGACATTGTCAATAGATTTGTTAAATCAAGACTCTCTAGATCAAAGATATATAATTGATGAAATGACATCTAATACTGATTCGGTTGTTATTAAAGGAGCTTCATATAAAGTTGATAAAGTTGCAACAGTAAAAGCATTAGTAGATGTAAAAACATTACCTAAATTTGAATTAGGTGAAAAAATTACTGTTAATGCAACATTAAGAGCTTATGATGAAGCAGGCAATGTTGTCGATGTAGAAATAAGTCCTGCTAATGTAACTGTTGATTTGGTAATTAATTCGCCAAGCAAAGAAGTACCTATTCAAGTTGTGCCAACAGGTAATGTAATATATAATATGGGTATAAGTAATTTTATTATTAACAATAATGAAAATACTAATGTAACAATTTACGGACCTAGTGAAGTTTTATCAACGATTGAATATATACCTGCTTATATTAATATTGAAGGTTTATCAGAAGATACCCAATTTAAAGTAGATTTGGAAAAACCAGTTGGTGTTAAATATATGAGCATAAATAGCGCAACAATTGATGTAAAATTAAGTAGTGATATAGGTTATGCTGAAATAGATGATGTTGTAATAAATGCTGATAATTTAGGTAAAAATTATGTCGCAGTAGTAGATTTTGATTCTGTTCCTATAAAATTAAAAGGCGTAAATGATATAATTAAGGATATATCTAAAGAAGATATTTATGTTTACATTGATTTAAAAGGATTAGGAGTCGGAACACATGCTGTTGATATTATGGTTAGGGGTAATGATCCAAGAGTAGAGTATTTGTCATCAATTTTGAAAATGGAAGTTGAGATTCGTGAAAATTAAAAACTGTATAAATTTATACAGTTTTTTCGATTATATTTTTAATTTTTTCTGTGTTTTTAAAGTTTAATTTAGCAATATCCTTTAATTTATCAAACCCGTACTTTTTAACAATCTTAGCGCCTAATTCATCAACTTTATCGTTAGCACCTTTGATTAAAAATGTATCTATAGATTCTCCCAATTTATCAAATTGTTTTAAAAATACATATCTACTAATTAAAGAAGAACAAGCAACTGATAGACATTTATCCTCAGCTTTAGTCATAAATGTAATATTTTTTACGTAATTTGTTCCTTTTAAATAATTATAATAAACGAATGGTTGCGCAAATTGATCAACAACAACATATTCAGATTTATATTTTTCTAACATTTTTTTAAGTACTTTATTATGTAAAATTGCTTTAACTTTATTCATGTTCATATCATTAGTATAATTTTCGTTATATTCTTTATTAGATAATATAATGCATTCATAAGGAATTTTTTTAATTATTTTAGGAACAATTTCTAATATTTTTTCATCGGTTAATTTTTTTGAATCTTTTACACCTAATTCTTCTAAAAATGGTATATTTTCTTTTTCTACATATGACGCAGCAACTACAATAGGTCCAAAATAATCACCTGTTCCAACTTCATCAGAACCAATAGTTGTAGCATAGTATATTTTTGGATCAATTTTTTCAATAATTTTTTCTTTTTTCTTTTTATCGTTGCTATTAGTCATTTCCACAGTTTTAGTTGGATTTAAATGCCGTTCCATTTCTTTCCACATATTTGCATCGATATCAGCACTTATTCCTTGAAATACTGCCTTGCCTGAATTGTAGAGTGTAACTACAGTATCTGCTTCATCTGCTTGAAAAATAGCATAATCAGGTGTTTTAGGCCTTTTTTTATCTTCAAAATATTCAATCATTTTTTGTTTAGTATTTTCACTAACTTTTAAAGTTATAGTCATTAACAATCACCTAAAAATATTTTAGCATATTTAAAAAAATAAAAAAAGTGTTTGTTAACACTTTTAATATATATCTAAATTAGAATTTGTATTTCCAATGCCAAGATATAAATTTAATATATCTTCTAAGAATGTGCCTTCAGCATTTTTATATAAATTTTCCATTATTTCTTGAATATCATTTTCAGTCAATTCCTCAAGTTCAATATAACTATTAGGCTTTTTAATTTCTATATTTTTATTTGTATATTCAGTTGAATCAATATTAATTTTTAAGTCCATTTTTTCATCGTCATTATTACTATTTAATACAATGTTTGTTTTAATATTTCTTTCATCATCATTTATTTTTTCTGATTGAACTTTAATATTAATACTTAATTCTTCATTTAGATTTAAATTTAATTCTTTAGTTGTTCCATTATTGAAAGTCGCTTTATAAATCATATCAGCATCTTGCAATGTAATATTAGTAACATCATTTTCATTTTTAATGATAAGTTTATCACTACCATTGTCATTTATAACAAAATTGATAATGTCTTTATAATCAGTATATGTCATTATAGTTTCATCATTTGTAATATTAAGACCAATAAAATCATTTCCTTTTGTATATATTTTAAATGTGATATTTAGTTCTTCGCCAGTTTTCTTTTCTTCTTTAAAAGTACCATCACTTTGAAGCGTAAAAATATAACCATTACTTTCTATTACTAATTCACTTACTTTATTTGTGTAACTTAATTTGTTGATTTTAGCATTTCCTAAATTAACCATTTTAATAATTTCTTCTTCTGTAAAAGAAGTTTTATTTTCACAATCAACATCATCACTAGTAAACGTACCCATTTCTTTTTTTAAAGTACTTAAAACGCAATAATTGCTTATACTACTATAAATCATATTTGCTTTTGATTTTCCAACGGAAAGATAGGCATCATCACTTACAAAAGTAAAATCTTTATCTTTTTCTTCATTTAGTTTTTCTTTAACTTCATCAGCAGACATTTCATTATATTTTGCTAGGATTTCAATAAATTTTTCATCATTTAATATTTTTTCAATAATACTTTTCTTCATAGTATTAGCTACTTCTTGATTAATATTGTATATATTTGATGTAACATCAATGCTTTCATTATTAATTGTAATTGTATCTTTTTCTTGACTAAACCCATCTTCTACTAATGAATTTGAAATATAATCTAGCATATTGTTAATTAAATATTTAAAGTCTTCTGCATTTTCTTTTAAATTTTCATTATTATTATTTTGTAACAATTCATCAAAATTAATATCGCCAATTTTTACAACTTTACTAAATAAACTTTCTGATTCAAAAAATAAAGCATTATTTGATAAATAAACGAGTAAATCAGCAATTTGTTTATTATTATCTTCTAATATAGTTGCTATATTAAAATATTTGTTTTGATAATCTAATTCATATAGAAAATTTAATTTTAAATCTTTTAAAACCTCTAAATCTTCAGTATTAGTATCAAATGTAATATTATTATTAATAATTATTTTATTATTATCTATAGTATCTACATTGTCATCAAAATTATTTGTAAAGTTATTAAATTGTTTTTTTACTTCGGCGATAGATTCCATAAAAATTGATTTTGGATTTTTAGATTTATTTAAAATAAAGAATAAACCTATACCTCCAGCAATTAATAAAATAATTAAAATTATAATAAAAATTATTAGTTTATTGCTTTTAATATTTTTTAAATCGCTTTCATTGTTGTCAACCACTTGTGTATTATCTGTTTGTTGATCTAGTATATCAGGTTGCACAGGCTCAGTTGGTTGCACAGGTTGAGTTGGTTGCACAGGCTGTGTGTTTAAATTATTATTTTCATTATTAAAATTTTCGTTCATATATATCTACTCCTATTCTTTATTAAGAATAACATATATTAATCTAAAAGTAAATACAATAAAGTAAAAACATACAATAAAGTAAAAAATTTAAACTTGTGTTTGACAAAAAATTATACATCTATTATCAAATAATATTCATAATTATTTATAAGTAGAATAAAATCTATCTAATATTTATAAAATAAAAATAATTTAATATTATTACTACAATATTAAATTATCAAAAACATTAAAAAAATTCAATTATAAAATTTTTAAATAGATTTTATTTTTCGCGACGTTTATCCAATTTTTGCTGTAATTCTGGTGACCATCCTTTTGGATGTTCACCTATTGATTGTGTTGGGGTTTTTTCAATTATACAGAAGTATGATGATTTTGGAGTATATTTATAAGTTTTTACTAATTTTTTTTGATTTTGTTTATATACTTCACTCATTTGTTTTGCCTCCTTTTTTATATAATACATTATTTTAAATTAATAATCAATAATATTATAATAATTATAGATTTTTTTTGTAATCACCAAATTTTTTTCTTGAAAAATAAAGTTTTTTAAGATATAATTAAGTAGGTGATAAAATGGCATACAATGAAAATTCAATAAAAATACTAGAAGGCTTAGAAGCAGTAAGAAAAAGACCTGGTATGTATATTGGTTCGACAGATAAAAGGGGATTACACCATTTAGTATGGGAAATAGTTGATAATAGTATCGATGAAGTTTTAAATGGTTATGGAAAAAAAATAAAAATAATTATTCATAAAGATGGTTCTGTTAGTGTAGAAGATGAAGGAAGAGGTGTTCCAGTAGGAATGCACGAATCTGGTATGTCTACACCAGAAGTTATATACACAGTATTACATGCTGGTGGAAAATTCGAAAATTCTGGATATAAAGTATCTGGAGGATTACATGGTGTTGGTGGTTCAGTAGTAAACGCTTTAAGTAAGTGGATGGAAGTAACAATTAAAAGAGATGGTTATGTTCATTTTATAAGATTTGAAAATGGCGGCAAAGTAAAAGTGCCTTTACAAAAACTAGAAAAAACAAGTAAAACAGGGACAAAAGTTAGATTTATGCCTGATGATACTATTTTTAGTACGACTAATTTTTCTTTTACGACAATATGTGAAAGAATGCAAGAATCGGCTTTTTTACTTAAAGGTTTAACAGTAGAAGTAATTGATGAAGAAGATAATAAACAAGAAGTTTTTTGCTATGATAATGGTTTAAAATCATTTGTTGAATATTTAAATGATGGCAAAAGTGAATTGCATAAAGTTGTTCATTTTGAAGGTAGTAAAGAAGGAATTAATGTTGAAGTAGCGTTTCAATATACTGATACATATTCAGAAAATATTATTAGTTTTGTTAATAATGTTAAAACTACTGATGGTGGAACACATGAAGTTGGTTTAAAAACTGCTTTAACAAAAGTTTTTAATGATTATGCAAGAACAAATGGATATTTAAAGGCAAAAGATAAAAATTTAGAAGGAACGGATACTAGAGAAGGTTTAACTGCTATAATAAGTTTACAAATACCAGAAGCATTATTGCAATTTGAAGGTCAAACAAAGGCTAAATTAGGTACACCAGTAGCTAGAACAATAGTAGAAAACATCGTAAGTGAAAAACTACAATTTTTCTTAGAAGAAAATAAAGCTATTGCTACTGATATACTAAATAAAATGGTTAAAAGTAAAATGGTGAGAGAAGCAGCAAGAAAAGCAAGAGATGAAGCAAGAAATGGTAAGGGAAAAAATAAAAAAGAACAAGCTTTATCTGGTAAATTGACTCCCGCTCAAACTAAAAATCCAAATAAAAATGAATTATTTTTAGTTGAAGGAGACTCTGCCGGTGGTTCCGCAAAACAAGGTAGAGATAGAAAATTTCAAGCAATATTACCTTTAAGAGGTAAAGTTTTAAATTGTGAAAAGACAAAATTAGAAGAAATATTAAAAAATGAAGAAATAAATACAATTATTCATACAGTAGGTGCTGGTGTTGGTAGTGATTTTGATATTAAAGATTGTAATTATGATAAAGTCATTATTATGACCGATGCAGATGATGATGGGGCACATATTCAAGTTTTATTATTAACATTCTTCTATAGATATATGAAACCATTAATTGAAAATGGTAAGCTTTATATTGCGATGCCACCGTTATATAAATTATTTAATGGAAAAACAGTTTATTATGCTTGGACTGATGAAGAAAGAAAAGAAATATTAGAAAAATCAAAAATAAAACTAGAAACACAAAGGTATAAAGGTTTAGGTGAAATGAATGCCGATCAATTATGGGAAACAACGATGGATCCTAATACTAGGAGTTTAGTAAAAATAAATATTACCGATGTTGCTTTGGCAGAAAAAAGAGTAAGTATTTTAATGGGAGATAAAGTAGAGCCAAGAAAAGAATGGATTGAAGAAAATGTTGACTTTACTTTACAAGATAATTATAAAAAATGAGATATGAAATAGTAAAAAGAATTTTAGATATAATTTTATCGATAATATTTATAGTTTTAACATTCCCACTAATGTTAATAGTTTTAATAATTACTTTATTCAATATTGGATTACCTTTAATTGATATTAGAATTCCAAGAGAAGGAAAAAATAAAAAACCATTTTACATGTACAAAATAAGAACTAGAATATATGATAAAAATGGTAATAGTCATTATAGTAAAATAAGCAAGTTTATTGATAATACTGCTTTAAACGAATTGCCTCAATTTTATAATGTGTTAAAAGGGGATATGTCGATTATTGGTCCTCGAGCATTTATTTGTGGTGAAAAATTACCCGAAGGAGAAATAAGTCCTAAAAGATATTTAGTAAAACCGGGCATCATTAGTTTAGCCCAAGTATATGGTGGAAGAAAATTGAGTTATAAAGACACTTTAAAATGTGATATAGAATATTATGATAATTTAAGTTTATTATTTGATATTAAAATATTTTTTAAATCAATGAAAACAATAATTAGTAGAATATTAGGTAGGTGAGTTATGCAAGATGTTTTAAAAAGAATATATGATTATTCACTAGAAGATATAATGGGAGAAAGATTTGGTAGATATTCTAAGACTATTATTCAAGATAGAGCATTACCAGATGTACGTGATGGTTTAAAACCAGTTCAAAGAAGAATATTATATACGATGTATCAAGGTAAAAATACATATGATAAACCATATCGTAAATCTGCTAAAACAGTAGGGGATGTAATGGGGCAATATCATCCTCATGGTGATTCTAGTATATATGAAGCAATGGTTAGAATGAGTCAGTGGTGGAAACAAAATACACCATATATTGATATGCATGGTAATAATGGTTCAATGGATGGCGATAGTCCAGCAGCTTATCGTTACACCGAAGCAAGGCTATCTAAAATAAGTAATGAATTATTGAAAGATATAAATAAAGATACTGTCATAATGACATATAATTATGATGATACTTTATTTGAGCCAACAGTATTGCCTGCTAAATTTCCTAATCTATTAGTAAATGGTTCTAATGGAATATCAGCTGGATATGCTACTAATATTCCTCCTCATAACTTAGGTGAGATAATCGATGCGACAATTAAAAGAATCGATAGCCCTAATTGTTATTTAGATACAATATTAGATATAGTAAAAGGACCGGACTTTCCAACTGGCGGTATTGCGTGTGGGAAACAAGGAATAATCGATGCTTTTACAACTGGTCGTGGTAAAGTGATAGTAAAATCAAAGTATGAAGTTGTCAAGAATAAAGGTAAAGAACAAATTATCATTTCTGAAATACCTTTTGATGTTAATAAAGCAGCATTAGTAAAAAAAATAGATGAAATAAGAATTGATAAAAAAATTGAAGGAATTGCTGAAGTAAGAGATGAATCAGACTTAGAAAATCCAGAAACAATTGTTATTGATTTAAAAAAAGATGCTAATAGTGATTTGATAATCAATTATTTATTAAAAAATACTGATTTGCAAATTTCATTTAATTATAATATGGTAGCTATTGTAAATAATAGACCTATGACATTAGGAATATTACAAATATTAGATGCTTATATTGCTCATCAAAAAGAAGTGATTTTAAAAAGAACTAAATTTGATTTAGATCATGCTTTAGCAGAAATGCATATAGTAGAAGGGTTAATTAAAGCATTATCAATTTTAGATGAAGTAATAAAAACAATTAGAAAATCTAAAAATAAAAGTGATGCAAAAGATAACTTAGTAAAAGAATATGATTTTACCGAAAAGCAAGCAGAAGCAATTGTAATGTTACAATTATATAAATTAACTAATACTGATGTAACAGAATTATTAGAAAGAAAAGATAATTTAAAATTAATGATTGAATTTCTAGAAAGTATATTAAATGATGAAAATAAATTAAAAACTGTTATGAAAGATGAATTAAGAAGTATAAAAAAAGAATATGCTGTGGAAAGAAAAACTAAAATTTTAGATGAAGTAGAAGAGATTAAAATTGATACTACTTCAATGATACCTAAAGAAGATTGTATTGTCGTAATTACTAAACAAGGATATGTAAAAAGAGTGTCATTAAGAAGTTATAATGCTAATGATGGTGACACTTTATTAAAAGAAAATGACTATATTATTGGTTTATATCAAATGAATACTTTAGATACACTATTAATATTTACTGATTTAGGTAATTACTTATATGTTCCAGTATATGAACTTCCTGATTTAAAATGGAAAGAATTAGGTAAACATATAAGTAATATTATAAAATTAAATAGTGAAGAAAATGTTATAGCAAGTATACCTGTATATGATTTTAATGCTAATAAATATATTACTTTATTTAGTAAAGATGGATTAGTTAAACGAACTAAGTTAGATGAATTTAAAGTAACTAGATATTCAAAACCAATGTGTTGTATGAAATTAAAAGGTAATGATAAATTAGTAAGTGTTACTGATTCTAATGGTAATGAAGTATTCATTACGACTTTAAACGGTTATGGATTAAGATATAAAACTAATGAAATATCTATTGTTGGTATTAAAGCAAGTGGTGTAAAAGCAATTAATTTAAAAGATGATTATGTAGTTAGTGGCAATTTATTTGATAATAGTGATTATATTACAATTATTACATCTAATGGAACTGGTAAACGAGTTAAATTAACTGAATTTGAATTATCAACTAGAGCAAGAAGAGGTGTTCTATTAGTAAGAGATGTTAAAACTAATCCATATAAGATATTAAAATCGTTTATTGATGTTAAAAAATTGGGTATAATAAATACGGATATTAGTGAAATAAAAGTAACAGAATTACCTATTGTAGATAGATATTCGACAGGAACAGTTATTAATAAAAAAGGAATAAAAGATTGCTTTGAAATTATTAATTTAACTAAAGAAGAAACTAAGGATAAAAAAGAAGAAAAATATGAAGAAGAAATAATTGATATTTCTTTAGACGATGTCGATGAAAAAATATTAACAATTGATGATTTTTTGGATGATTTTAAAATATAAAGAGGAAATCATTAATAAAATTCATAATAATTATAAAACAGATTTAAATGAACAATTATTGATGATAAAATATTCAAATATTAAAAATATTGCTATTTCATTGTTAGGTGTATTGTTTTTATATCTATACTATTTTATTAAAATTAATTTTGTTTTATCAGAAATGATTTTAATAGTAGGTTGGGTAGCAATATGGGAAGCAGTTTATGCTTGGTTATTCGTAAGAGATAAAGATAATATTCAAATCAAAAGATTAAAAAAACTAGCCAATTGTGAGATAAAATTTGAATAAATTAAAAAAAATTATCAAAAAGTTGTGAAAAATTAGTAAAAATGTTACATCATTAAAAATAAATAATTAGTGAAAATGTTACATAAAAAATATTAATGT
>CALVKO010000030.1 GCA_944332725.1 uncultured Bacilli bacterium | reverse complement strand
ATACTAAAAAATAAGCTTTTTCTTTTATTTTATAAGAGATTATGTAAATTTTACTTCACACCAGAAATTCTTGAACCCTTTTTTGATTGTCATTAAAGATTCTTTTTTTATTTAAAACTTTTTGCTTAACATCATAATTGATAATAATAGAAATAATAATGGTAAAAATTATTCCAAAAGATATTATAAATTGTGCATCTAATATTTTTATTTCTTCTTTCATATTATAGTATATTACAAATAAATATAATATAGTAAAAATATATTAACAGTATTTGGTAAAATTACTAAAAAATCAAAAAAAATAAATTTGCTTATAGTATAAAAATGACAATTTTTTGTAAAAAAGTAAAATTAACGACATATTAATATATTTTAAAAACACTTATATTATAATACAAAATATATTAAAATATTTGTTTTTATTACCTATAAATTAATATACTTTTTTAAATATTGAAAATAAATAAATTTTATAAAAAGTAAATTTTTAGTAATTTTAATTTTTAAAAATTTATGATTTTTGATTGACTTTTACTATCCGTAAGATTATAATTATTTTAGAATGTAGGAGGTAAATTATGATAGATGTAGAAGAAAATTTAGCAACTTTACAAGTTGTAAAAAGAAATGGTAAAAAAGTAGATTTTAATGGTTCTAAAATTGCTTTAGCTATTAAAAAAGGATTTGATAGCGTTAATGAATTTGATGAAGAAACAGGAGATGAAATTAAATATACAACTAAAGACATTAATAAAGTATATGAAGGTGTTTTAAAGAGAATCGAAAAAGAATATAAAGATGAAGATAAAATTAAGATTGAAACTATTCAAGATATGATTGAAGATGAACTTCAAAAGAAAGGATATCAAGAAGTTTATGAAAGTTTTTCGGAATATAGAGAGAGAAGAAATATATCTCGTAAGATGTTTTCTGATGAAAAACAATTACATAAATTTTTAAAAGCAATTGAAGGATTAGGATTAAAATCAGCTAGTGAAGAGAATGCTAAAAGGGAAAATGCTAATGTCGATGGCGATACTGCTATGGGTACTATGTTACAATATGGTAGTACTGTATCAAAAGAATTTTGTAAATCATATTTAATGAAATATAAATTTAGTGAGGCTCATGATAGCGGTGATATTCATGTTCATGATATGGATTTCTATCCAATGGGTACAACTACATGTACACAAATTGATTTAAATAAATTGTTTAAAAATGGATTTTCAACAGGTCATGGACATTTAAGAGCACCAAAAGATATTATGTCTTATGGAGCATTAGCGGCTATAGCCATTCAATCAAATCAAAATGATCAACACGGCGGTCAAAGTATTCCAGCATTTGATTTTTATATGGCTCCGGGAGTTGTCAATACATTTAAAAAACAATTTAAACAAACAATTGCAGATTTGTTAGATTTTACAGATTTTGCTAAATTTATTAATATGAGTAGTATTGCTAAAGAAATCGATAAATTAGATAGCATTGAATTTGATATAAAAGACTTTTATCATTTTGCTAAGGAGTCAAAAGAAGTTGAAAGATTATTAAGTATGGCTTATGATAAAGCAATTGCTAAAACAGATAGAATCACTTATCAAGCAATGGAAGCTTTTATTCATAATTTAAATACAATGCATTCAAGAGCTGGAGCACAGGTACCATTTTCATCTATTAATTTTGGTACAGATACTTCTAGTGAAGGTAGGATGGTTATAGAAAATTACTTATTAGCAACTGATGCTGGTTTAGGTAAGGGTGAAACACCAATATTTCCTATATCTATCTTTAAAGTAAAAGAAGGAACTAATTTAAATCCAGGAGATCCTAATTATGATTTGTTTAAATTAGCCTGTAAAGTATCAGCAAAAAGATTATTTCCTAATTTCTCATTTATGGATGCACCATTTAATAAACAATTTTATAAAGGTGATTACAATACTGAAGTTGCTTATATGGGATGTCGTACAAGAGTTATGGGTAATGTAGTAGATCCTGATAAAGCAGTAACACCTGGTCGTGGCAATTTATCATTTACAACAATTAATTTGCCTCGTTTGGGTATTAAACATGGTATTGTAAATGGTGAAGAAGCAGACATAAAAGGATTTTACGCCGAATTGGAAGAAAAGATGGATTTAGTTAGAGATCAATTATTAGAGAGATTTGAATTTCAATGTACTAAAAGACCATATAATTTCCCATTTTTGTTAGGTAGTGGTGTATGGATTGATTCAGAAAAATTAAAACCAACTGATCGTTTAAGAAAAATATATAAACATGGTACTTTATCAATTGGATTTATTGGATTAGCAGAATGTTTAAAAGCCTTAGTAGGTAAGCATCACGGTGAGGATGAAGATGCTCGTAAATTAGGTTATGAAATTATCTCATTCATGCGTAAAAAATGTGATGAATATGCTAGTAAATATAATTTAAACTTTACTTTGTTAGCAACTCCAGCAGAAGGATTGTCAGGTAGATTTACTAATATAGATAGAGCAATATATGGAAAAATTAAAGGTGTTACTGATAGGGAATACTATACTAATTCATTCCATGTACCAGTTTATTATAAAATAACAGCAGCAGATAAAATACATATTGAAGCACCATATCATGCATTAACTAATGCAGGACATATTACATATGTTGAATTAGATGGTGATACAGTTAATAACTTAGAAGCATTTGAAAAAATAGTTCGTATAATGCATAAAGAGGGTATCGGTTATGGAGCAATTAATCATCCAGTAGATAGAGACCCAGTATGTGGTTATACGGGAGTAATTGGTGATGTATGCCCAGGTTGTGGCAGACATGACTGTGAAGGTGTAAGTATAGAAACAGTTAAAAATGTTTCAATGAATTATGGAAGGTAGGATGAATATGAAAGAAGAAAAAAAAATTGGCGAAGGCGTTAGATTTGAAAGAATTAGAAGAATTACAGGATATTTAGTAGGAACTGTAGATAGATTTAACGATGGTAAAAGAGCGGAAGAACGTGATCGTGTTAAACATGGTACAAAAGATTTAGAAAAAGCTTTATAATGAAAATTAGATTAGCGGCTTCTTTGCAACCAGATAGTATTGTTGATGGTGAAGGTATTAGAACAGTTATATGGACTCAAGGGTGTAATCATCATTGCAAAGGATGTCACAACCCTGAAACATGGTCATTTGATTCTGGATATTTAGTTGATGTTGATTCTGTTATTAAAGAAATAGATAGTTTAACAGGACAGGATGGTATAACATTATCAGGAGGGGATCCATTTTATCAGGTTGATGCTTGTACTTTAATAGCTAAACATTGTAAAGATAAAAAATTAAATGTTTGGTGTTATACAGGGTTTTTATATGAAGATTTAATTAAAGATACTAAAATGTTAGAATTATTAAAATATATTGATGTTTTAGTAGATGGTCCATTTGTTTTAAAAGAAAGAAGTTTAGACTTATATTTTAAAGGTTCTAGTAACCAAAGAATTATCGATGTACCAAATAGTTTAAAAGAAAATAAAATAGTTTTAGTTTCTAAATATAATTCTTTAAAAGAATATAATACGAAGAAAAAAACTAGTGTTTATATTTAATATCAGAATTATTTCTGATATTTTTTATATGATTTGAAATATTAATAATCTAAATTAATAAAATATAATGAGGGATATTATGAGAAGAATTAGATTAAAAAAAAGAATCAAGTTTAAAAATAGTATCTTAATTATTATTTTATTAATAATATCTATTTTTTTAGCTTTAAGATTTATTAATTTGAAAATTAATCCTGTTTTATTAGATTATGCGAATATGGAGGCTAGGAAGTTAGCAAGCATTATAATTAATGATGCAATTAATAAAAATTTTAAAGATATAAATATTGATGAATTGTTTATAATAACTAAAGAAGAAAATGAAATAAAGGCTATTGATTTTAATCCAATTATTGTGAATCAAGTTTTAACTAATACGACTACTTTAATTCAAACTAATTTAAAATATTTAGAACAAGGTAAAATAGAATTACTAAATTTAAACACAGATGCTTTAATTGATTATAATACTGATAAATTAAGGCAGGGTATTATATATGAAATACCAAGTGGTGTGATATTTGGTAATTCTTTTTTGGCTAATATTGGACCTAAAATACCTGTTAGATTTAGTTTGATTGGTGATATTGTAAGTTATGTTAATACTGAAGTAAAGGATTATGGTATAAATAATGCTTTAATTGAAGTTAATATAGTTTTAGAATTGTCAGAACAATTAATTTTACCTTTTGTAACAGATAAAATAACAATCGATACTACTATTCCAGTTGCTTTAAAATTAATTCAAGGAACTGTTCCTAATTATTATTTAAATGGTTTACAAAATTCACCAGCGATAACACTTCCAATTAGTTAATTTGATTGTATAAAAATATTAGTTGTGGTATACTAATTACAGGATGTGATAGTGTGAGAAGATTAATAAAGATAATAATTTTTTTAGGTGCTGCTTTTTTGGTTTCTTATGTTTGTTTTAAATTTATTGGTGGTTTGACTAAAGGATTTAAAGATTTAGTAATAGATGATAAGATGTATGTAGCTTCTACTGAATTGTCGGTTCCTTTATATGATATGAGTTATAATGAAGTAGATAAACTAACGAGAGGAACAGAGATAATTATTAAAGGGGATAAAATAGTTAATAATAATTTAGAGTACTATAAAATTAATTATAATAAAAATGAATATTATATTTCGGCTAATAATTTAGTTGAAAAAAAGGAAGATGTAGTTCAAGAAAAAGAAATGTATGTTAGAACATCTTTAACTTTGTATGAAGATATCGATAGTATAAAAATTAAAGGTTTAGTTGAAAAAGGCAAAAAATTAGAAATATTAGGTTATAATAATTTAAATGATGATGGTAGTGTTGAAGTATATAAAGTTAAATACGATAATAATGAAGGTTATGTTTATGGCAAATATTTAGTTAATACAGAAGAGGAATCATTAAAAAATTATGATGAAGAAGATAGTTATCAAATTCATAAAAAAAGAGGTAATTCTTGGGGTGGTGGCGATGCAGGAAGTTTAGATTATTATCCTTATGAAAAACCTAAATTTGAAGATAATTTAATGCCTAATGAAGTAAGAAGTTTATATATGAATGCTGGTGTTGTTAAAAATGTTGATGAATATATTAAGTTAGCTAAAGAATCTGGTATTAATGCTATTGTCGTTGATATTAAAGATAATACTGCTCCTGCTTATCCTGCTAATGCTATGAAAGAATATTCGATGACTAATTATGAAAAGTCAATTAATAGTTACGAAGATTATAAAAATGCAATTCAAAAAATAAAAGATGCTGGATTATATGTTATTGGAAGAATTACAGTATTTAAAGATAGTTATTATTCTAAAGATCATCCAGAAGATACTATTTTAGATACTGCTACTGGTAAATCATATAATCACGATGGCTCTTATTGGCCTAGTGCTTTTAATAGAAATGTTTGGGAATTTAATGTTAGTTTAGCAATTGAATCAGTTAAAGAAATGGGATTTAATGAAATTCAATTTGATTATGTAAGATTTCCTGATCGTGTAAAATCTTTAGAAGATGCTGGTAAAATAGATTATAATAATACTTATAATGAAACAAAAGCACAAGCAATTCAAAGATTTGTTATGTATGCTTGTGATGAAATTCATAAATATAATGCCTACGTTTCAATTGATGTTTTTGGCGAATCAGCGCATACTTATGTAACTCCTTATGGTCAATATTGGCCTGCTATAAGTAATATAGCTGATGTTATAAGTGGTATGCCATATCCAGATCATTTTAGTACATATGAATATGGATTTAAAGAACCTGTTTGGACAATACCTTATGATTTGTTATATTTATGGGGTGATGAATTTGTTATGGCTAGACAAAGTGAAATACCTACTCCTGCCATTGTAAGAACTTGGATTCAAGCATATGATTCTATTAAATCACCTTATGTAACATACGATGCTAATATGGTTTCAAAAGAGATACAAGGATTATATGATGCTGGATTAACTGGTGGATTTATTACTTGGAATGGTAGTTCTAGTTTATCTAAATACAAATCAATATCTTCAGCCTTTGGAAAGGAGTATTAATTTGAAAAAAATTATATTAGATGATATAGAATATGTTTTAGAAAAAGAATATAAAAATGGCTTTGATTTAACTGAGTTAACTAATAAGTATACTGATTTTTTTAGAGATTATGATTACATATTAGGAGATTGGGCTTATAATAAGTTAAGATTAAAAGGATTTTGCAATAAAGATAATAAGTTATTCAATAATATAAATGACTATAGTAAGATAGATAGTTATATAAAAGATAATTGTGCATATGATTGTAAATATTTTATAATAAAGAAGAAATAATCTTCTTTTTATTTTAATTTTATAGTAAAATATTATAATGGTGATTAAAATGAATGCATATGATTTTGATAATACTATATATGATGGAGAAAGTATATATGATTTTTTTATTTTTTGCATAAAAAAAGATAAAACATTATTAAAATATTTTCCAATAGTTTTATTTAGAATGATAGAATATAAATTAAATTTGTTAAAAATAGAAAAAATATATGAAACTTGTGAATTAATTATTAATTCATTCCTAATAAAAATAAAAGTTAATGAAGATGAATTAATTAAAGAATTTTGGAAAATAAATCATAAAAAGATAAAACAAAATTTTTTAACTATGTTAAATGAAGATGATTTAATTATAACAGGATGCCCTAACTTTTTAATTAATTATATTAAAGATGAATTAAAGGTTAAAAATATTATTTGTACTGATTTTGATTTGAAAAATAAAAAAGTTAATTTTATATGTTTTGGTAAAAATAAAGTAGTGGCTTATAAAGAAAAATATAATAATAAAAAGATCAATAAATTTTACACTGATTCTTTATCTGATGTACCATTTATGAAACTAGCTAATGAAGTTTACTTAGTAAATAAAAACGATATAAAAAAAATTGATAAATCAAAATATTTATAATTTACATTATTAAAAAAAAATGGTAAAATTAATAATAGGTGGTTAAAGTGAATGATGTGTATAATACTTATTATGACAAAGTAATTGAATTATGGAGGTTACTTTGAAGTTGATAAAAAGTTAGAAAATATAAAATTATTAGAAAAAAAGATAAATGAGCCCAATTTTTGGGATGATTCTAATAAGGCAACCGCTATTATTGATGAAGTTAATGATTTAAAAAAGATAGTTGAAAGAATAAGTAATTTAAAAAATAAAATAACATCAAATATAGAATTATTGAATAGTGACGATGAGGAATTATTGAATTTAGTAAATGATGAATCAAAAGAAATAAAACAAGAACTTGATGAATTAGAAATATTTACATTATTAAATGGTCCATATGATAAGTATAATGCGGTACTAGAAATACATCCTGGTGCTGGGGGAACTGAAAGTTGTGACTGGGCTAATATGTTATATAGGATGTATACAAGATGGTGCGAAAAGCATAACTACAAATATGAAATAATTGATGAGCAAAAAGGTGAAGAAGCAGGAATTAAAAGTGTTTCTATGATTATATATGGATTGAATGTTTACGGATATTTAAAAAATGAAAAAGGTGTACATAGATTAGTTAGAATTTCTCCTTTTGATTCTAACTCTAGAAGGCACACTTCATTTGCTTCTGTTGATGTAACACCTTATATTGTCAATGAAGAAATCGATATTGAAATTAAGCCAAATGATATTAGAATTGATGTATATAGAAGCAGTGGATGTGGTGGTCAAGGTGTTAATACAACTGATTCTGCAGTTAGAATTACGCATATCCCAACTAAAATAGTTGTTACTTGTCAAAATGAAAGAAGTCAAATTCAAAATAAAGAAAAAGCGATGGAAGTATTAAAAAATAAATTATATCAATTAGAAATTGAAAAACAAGAAAGAGAATTAAGAGAATTAAAAGGTGAACAAGTTGATATAAATTTCGGATCGCAAATTAGAAATTATGTTATGCATCCTTATTCATTGGTTAAGGATTTGAGAACTAATGTTGAAACTAGTAATGTATCTAAAGTTTTAGACGGAGATATTGATATCTTTATCGATAGTTGTTTGAAAGGGATTAGATAGTATGTTTAAGAAAAAAAAGAAGGTAGTTAAAAAGAAAAATAGTTGGTTAATGGATTTCGCAATATATTTATTAGGTGCTACTATTTTTGCTATTACATTTAATTTGTTTTTGTTACCAAACAATATAGCAGTAGGCTTTAGTGGACTATCAGTTATTGTTAATAGTTTATGGGGAATTAGGCCTTCTATATTTTTATTTATAAGTTATATTTTTTTGGGTATATTTAGTTTTATATTTTTAGGATTTAATTCAACTAAAAAAGCGGTTATTGGTTCAATGATTTATCCTTTATTGGTTGAACTTACATCTTATACCTGTGCCTATTTTGATTTGGCCAATATTGAAAAAATCGTTTTAGTATTGTGTGGCGCTTTAGCAAGTGGATTTGGCTCGGGGTTAGTATATAAAGTTGGCTATTCTACTGGTGGTACTGATATTATAAATATGTTGATTTCTAAATTTTTCAAACAACCAATTGGTACATGCCATATAATAAGTAATGCTTTTATTATAGGACTTGGGTATTTAACATTTGGTTTATCCACAGTAATTTATTCAATAATTGTTGTTTATCTTATGAGTTCAATAATTGATAAGGTGATGATAGGTATATCTGCTTCAAAAACATTTAAAGTTATAACAACAAATGAAACGGATATTAAGAAATTTTTACTTAGCAAATTAAGTCATGGGGTAACAGTCATTGATGGAAGAGGGGGATATACAGGTAATGTGGTTAAAATGATTTATTGTGTTGTGCCAACTCGTGAGTATTTTACTGTTAAAGAAGGAATACTCAGTTTAGATCCTGAGGCAGTTATTATGGTATCTGATGTTTATGAGGTTATAGGGAATAAATAGGAAGGTGAAGTTATGGATTTAATTAGGATTAGAAATGTTGATAAAACATATAAAACTGGTGTAACGGCAGTTTATGATTTAAGTTTAGATATTGAAAAAGGCGAATTTGTTTTTGTAATTGGTTCTACTGGCTGTGGGAAATCTACATTGATTAAAATGATGTATCGTGAAGAAAAACCAACTAATGGTACAATTAATATTGGTGGTATTAATGTTAGTAAATTAAAAAACAGAAATGTTTATAAATTAAGAAGAAAAATCGGTGTTGTATTTCAAGACTTTAAATTATTACCTAAATTAACAGTTTATGAAAATGTTGCTTTTGCTTTAGAAATCTTTGGATTACCTAATTCAGAAATTCACAGTAAAGTTTTAAAATCATTAGAGTTAGTTGGATTAAAACATAAAGCAAAAAATTATCCTAATCAGTTATCAGGCGGGGAACAACAGAGAGTTGCTATTGCAAGGGCTATTGTAAATGGTCCAAAATTATTAATATGTGACGAACCTACAGGAAACTTAGATGAAAATACAAGTATGGAAATTATGAAAGTTTTAGAAGAAATTAATAAATTAGGAACAACTATTATTATGGTTACACACGATACCGAAATTGTTAATAAAATGAAAAAAAGAGTTATTTTATTAGATTCTGGTAGAATTGTTAAAGATTATAAGGAAGGTGAATATAGTCATGAAAGCAATTAGAATATTTGGTCGTAATATAAGAGATGCTTTTAAGAGTGTTTTCCGTAATTTTTCTTTATCTTTGGCAAGTATTGCTTGTATAATTATTACTTTGTGTGTTGTATCAATTGCTATAATATTATCTTTTAATGTTAATAATTTTACTAATCGTGTTGAACAGGATATGACGATTGTTGTTTTCTTAGATCGAGAAATAGAAGAAGAAAGTATAACTAATGTCGAAGATCAAATTAAAATAGTTAATGGTGTTGAAAGTATTTCTTTTCAAGATAAGATGCAGATATCAGAAGATATGCAAGAAGAAAGTGATGATTTTGCTAGTTTTTTAGAAAAATATGATGATCGAGATTCAAATCCTTTATCTGATGCTTTTCATGTCAAAGTAACTGAAGTAAGTAATATTGAAAATGTTGCTAAAGAAATAGAAAAAATCGATGGAGTTATGACTGTTAAGTATGGTGAAGGAATGATCGAACCTTTAATTTCAACTTTTGATGTTATCAAGAAAGTTAGTTATGGTGTCGTCATTGCTTTAGTTTTAGTAACAGCATTTCTAATCTCTAATACAATTAAAATTACAATATTTTCTCGTAAAAGAGAAATTGAAATTATGCGTTTAGTTGGAGCATCTAATATAAATATTAAAATACCATTTATTTTTGAAGGATTATTTTTAGGAATAATTGGTTCTATATTACCTATAATTATTACTATTTTGGGTTATAATGCTCTATATACTAAATTTAATGGTCAAGTTATTTCTCCATTTATTCAATTAGTTGTACCACTTCCATTTACTTATTTGGTTTCATTAATTTTATTAGTAATCGGTATATTAGTTGGTATGTATGGTTCTTGGCGTGCAGTTAAGAAATATTTAAAAATTTAATTCCTTTTTAGGAATTTTTTTTGATAAAAAAAGGAAATGAAAGAGTTTTGGCTAATATAACTAGTAGGAGGTGATATAGACAAACAAAAATATGTTTGATATAATTTAAGAAAGGTGAAGTATATGGATTTAGAAAGTATTAAAGGAATTGGTCCTAAAACAGCTAATATTTTAAGAAGATTAGGTATTAATAATAGTTATGATTTATTAACTTACTATCCTTTTCGTTATGATGTAATTAAAAGAACTGATTTAAATGAAGAAAAAGTTATATTAGATGGTATAGTTGAAAGTAATGCTGTTGTTACGTATTTAAAAAATCATAAGGATAAAATGCAGTTTAGATTAAATATTGGTAAGTTAGTTGATGTTGTTATATTTAATCGTGGATTTTTAAAAAATAAGATAGTAGTAGGAACTAAATTAATTATATTTGGTAAATACGATAAGAAAAAAAATATTATTGTTTGTAGTGATATAAAATTTGGATTATTAGGTAATGTTACTAAAATAGAACCAGTTTATCATGTTACAAGTGGTATTAATAGTAGTCAATTAAATAATATAATTAATTTAGTTGATGAAAGTATAGTTGATTATGTTCCAGATTATTTAAATGATAAATATGAATTACCTAGTAAAGATTTTTGCATTAAAGAAATACATAATCCTAATAATGAAGAAAAGCTTAAAAAAGCAATTAGTAAATTAAAATATGAAGAATTATTTTTATTTATGTTAAAGATGAATTATTTAAAATCTAAAAAAGTTCAAGATGGTTTAATTAGAAATGTTGATAAAAATAAAGTGTTAGATTTTATTGACAATTTATCTTTTAAATTAACTCTTGATCAAATTAAATCAGTGGATGAAATATATGAAGATTTAACCTCAAATAAAAGAATGAATCGATTGTTACAAGGAGACGTTGGAAGTGGTAAGACAATAGTTTCTTTTATTGCTTTATACATTAATTACTTAGGTGGTTATCAAGGTGCTTTAATGGCACCTACGGAAATATTAGCTAAACAGCATTACAACAATTTAGTTAAATTGTTACCAAATTTAAAAGTAGGATTATTAACTGGTAAGTTAAAGGCTAAAGAGAAAAGAGAAATATATGGTGGATTACAAGATGGAAGTATCGATGTTGTAATTGGTACTCACGCTTTAATAAGTGAAGATGTTAAGTATAAAAATTTAGGTTTAGTTATTACAGATGAACAACATAGATTTGGAGTTAATCAAAGAAGTAATTTAAAAAATAAAGGTATCATGCCAGATGTTTTATATATGAGTGCAACTCCAATTCCTCGAACTTATGCAATTACTTTATTTGGTGATATGGATATTTCTAGTATTAAAACTAAACCAGCAGGAAGAAAAGAAATTATCAGTATTTTGAAAAAAGAAAGTGAAATTAAAGATGTTTTAAACAAAATGTATGAAGAATTAAAATTAAATCATCAAGTATATGTTATTGCACCTTTAATTGAAGAAAGTGAAAAAATATCATTAGAAAATGTAATAAAATTGAAAGATAAAATGAATTTAGCATTTGGCAAATTATATACGATTGATGTTATGCACGGTAAATTATCTAATAAAGAAAAAGAAGATGTCATGAATCGTTTTAAAAATAATGAAGTTCAAATATTAATTAGTACAACAGTTATTGAAGTTGGTGTTGATGTACCTAATGCTACTGTTATGGTTGTATTTGATAGTTATCGATTTGGTTTATCCGCACTACATCAATTAAGAGGCAGAGTTGGTCGAAATGATTTACAATCTTATTTCATTATGATAAGTAATCAAGAAGCAGAAAGATTAAAAATACTTACTAAAACTAATGATGGATTTGAAATAAGTGAGGCTGATTTTAAATTAAGAGGCAGTGGAGATTTATTTGGTACGAGACAGAGTGGTGATATGCAATTTAAGTTAGCAAATTTGAAACGAGATTTTAAAATGGTAGTTAAGGCTAAAGAAGATAGTCTAGAATTTATGAATAAAAAAGATTCTAAATATCAATACATTTTTGATGTTTTAAAACAGTTGGATAGTTTAGATTAATATGTTGTGAAACATCTTGACAAATTAGTATTAATTCTCTATAATTATAATTGCGTGGTAACACGCTTGGGTCTCTTACTACAATATTACGTGAGTTGGCCCAACCAAACCCCCTGAGCCCCTAGAAATAGGGGCATTTTTTAAAAATATTTTGTGGTGAATAATTATGAATAAAATTATTGTTTTAGTTTTAATATTGATTTTAATATTTTTAATTTTTAAAAATATTGATAAAGAAAAAATAAATAATAATATAGAAAATGAGGAATATAGTAATATGAAAATAAAGTTAGAAATTAATAATTACGAATTAACTGCAACATTAGTTGATAATTCATCTACACAAGCATTAATTGAAAAATTAAAAGAAAGTGATATAACAATTAATATGAATGATTATGGTAATATGGAAAAAGTAGGACAATTAGATTTTTCTTTACCACGAAATGATCAAAATATTACAACTGAATCTGGTGATTTAATTTTATATCAAGGTAATAATTTTGTTATTTATTATGATACCAATAATTGGAGTCTTACTAAATTAGGCAAAATAGATAATGTTGATAAGTCACAATTAAAAAATATTTTAGGTAGTGGCAGTGTAATTGTAACATTATCATTAGATAAGTAATATTGTGGAAAAAATATAGTTAAATTATTTAATATTTAAAATAATAGAGACTATTCCTAATAAAATGATGAACTAATAAAACAATGATTAGCTAAATTAGGCAAAGAAATAATAGATGAAGTATTTGATCCTTCAATTGCTATACAACGAACAGTAGATATTTATATAACTAAAGGCCATGCTGAAGATTGGAGTGCTAAATTTAATAAAGAAAAAAATTGACTAATGTATAGAAAAATAATGGTATTCTAAAATATGCAATTTTAATAAATGATATTTATAAAGAATGGTTTGAATTTACTGCGAAAGAATATAAATGATTGAGAAAGAAATTATTAAGATTTGCTAAGTTATCAATATTTAGATGGATTTGTAAGTAGAATATATATGTGAATAAATTAAAATTTTATTAACAAATTATACTGCTTATTGTTGTATACAGTAAAATAGAATAAATTATGCAAAAAAAGGAAATTTAATAATAAAAAGGAGAAAAAGTATGTTTAAATTTTAGAA
>CALVKO010000029.1 GCA_944332725.1 uncultured Bacilli bacterium | reverse complement strand
ACGCCTTTATTATAGACGTTTCTCTTACATTTTTATTTCATATTATGAAACTGGAATTTACTTTTTCAATTCACAAATTTTTTTTTTCATAATTTTGAATAATTTTTTTTACGCCCCACCACGGAAGTAATGCACATTTTTTTCGACTTTGTTGTTTAGCAATGTCTTTATATACAATAGATAATCCCAATAAATTTTTGTTATATTCTTTTTCATTAATCATATTTTCAAAATTTTCATATATAGTATTTGCTTCTTCAATCGTCTTGTTTATCAAAGTATCTATCATTATAGAAGTACTACTAATGCATATGGCACATGCTTCTCCTTCAAATCTAATATCAATTATTTTATTATTGTCTATTTTTGCTATTAAATCAATTTCATCAATACAACTTTCATTACTAGTATTAGATTTTACGTATTCTCTTATATTAATATTTTCAAAGCCTCTATTTTTAGGATTTTTATAATTATTTAATATTATATTTCTTTTTGTTTCTTCATTCATTAAAATCACCTATTTTATTATATATTTAACAGCAAAAAAAAGCAATATTTTCATATCACTTTGAAGTCAATTAATTCTACTTGATTAGAAATAAAATTATCTTGTTTAACATTTTCGATGCTTAAATATTTTTTTAAATCGTCAGGAAATATTGTAATAACATTATCTATATTACTAATTACTGCACCTAAAAAATTTGCGCCACTTGTTATTCCAACACCAAGTCCAAGTTTTTTGGCTAGTAGCGTTGACATATTTATTGCATCTTCATCATTTATTAAAATGATATCATCAATTAGATTTTTATCCAATAAATCAGGAACAAAATCATCACTAATTCCTTCTAATTTATGATTAAGATTTTTATTTTTTATTCCCTTACTTATCAAAGGCATTTTTTCGGGTTCGATAGCAATGATTTTTGATGTTTTATATTTTTCTTTTATTTTTTTACCTATTCCCATTAATGTTCCACCTGTCCCAATTCCACTTACGAATGCTTCAATATTTATATTTTTATCGATAATTTCTTGTGCAGTTGTTTTATAATTTATATTCTCATTTAATTTATTACTAAATTGATTAGGTCTAAACCCATTAATTTGTTTTGCCAAATCATCTGCTCTATTTATACATTCTAAAAATCCACCTTCTTCTTTTGATACTAAACAAACTACTGCTCCATATTTTTCCATTATTTTTTTTCTTTCTTTGCTAACCCAATCTGGCATAAAAATATATACTGGATTATTAAAATATGCTCCAATTGCAGATAATGAAATACCTGTATTCCCACTTGTTGCTTCAATGATAGGTTGATCTTTTACTAGCAAATTGTTTTTATATGCTTCACTTATTATGTAATATGCCATTCTGTCTTTTATGCTTCCGGTTAAATTATAATATTCTAATTTAGCATAAACATTTCTTATTTTATTTTTATATTTATATTTTATCTTGATTAATGGTGTATTTCCTATTATTTTATCCATAACTAATCACCATTATATTATATGAAAAAAAGGCTATTTTGCCTCTACTATTAACTTGATAGCCGTTCTTTCTTCTCCATCAATCATTATATCTGTAAATGCAGGTATACAAATTAAATTTTTCCCTGATGGTGCGACAAATCCTCGTGCTATAGCTATTGCTTTAATTGCCTGATTTAAAGCTCCAGCACCTATTGCTTGAATTTCTAAACTACCTTTTTCTCTAAAAACATTAGCAAGTGCTCCAGCTACTGAATTAGGATTTGATTTTGATCCTACTTTTAATGTTTCCATATATCTTATTCCTTTCTACAATTTAAATATATGAATAAATATTTTTAATATTCCAATGATGTTGTGAAATATTTTGATAATTTTTTCATATAATACAACATATACAAAACATATTTTTTTAAATATTTAATAAAATAGGTTGACATTTCAATTAAAATAATGTAAAATTAATATTGCCTACTTGATTTGCAGGTGTAGTTCAATGGTAGAACTTTAGCCTTCCAAGCTAATAACGTGGGTCCGATTCCCATCACCTGCTCCATATTTTGTATAATTAAAACTTGTGATTATAAACACAAGTTTTTTTGACCCACGTTATTAGCGGAAGGCAAAAGCCTACCATTATATATTATTAAAATATCAACTTATTAAATTACTTAATTTATTGTTTTTATATTCGATAATATCATCAAATAAATTATACCATTTAATTTGAACACAAAATCTATTTTTTTCATACTTAGGATTATAATTTAAACATCTATTCATTGGCTGACAAGACAATGTACTAAAATGAATACCTGTTGAATAAATATTTATTTTATTAAGTATAATTTCTATTATTTCATCTTTAGTTATATAAAGAAAATCATCATATGAGCCATACATAATAGCATCAATTGAATGAATATCATTATTTCCTTTTAATATAAATCTATCAATAACTTTAATAATCAATAGTTTGTTATTTAATCTTTTATTTAGCAAATCAATATCCTTTTGATGATTTTTTTTATATTCTTCACTAGAATATCGTATTATTCCACTACCATTTGTCGTTCCATCAGCATAATGATATTTTAAATAACTGATTATATATTTTCTTTCAATATTATTTTTAATTAAAAAATGGATAAATTCCGAAATTGGTTCAACGTGAACAGAGTTTTTTATACCAGATTTTATGCTTATTCTTTTTGTCTCTCCATTTATTTTAATAAACAAATCAGTTTTTTGTTTAAAAGGATTTTTCCAAGCGATTATGATATCTTCTGGTGTTATGTTAGTAAATAAAGTTTCTATCATTTCTAAATATAAAATATTTAGATTTTTTATTTTTCGACCATTTAAATAATTTACAACAAATTGTTCAGTTAAATAGCCATTCATTTTATCGCCTCCTATTAGTTATATTAGCCAAAAGTTGGGCAAATTCCTGCATAAATGTTTAAAAAAAATAGATTTTTCATCTATTTTAATTATAATTTTAATAATAAATCATTATATTGATCACTTAATTGATCTGTTGAAAATACAATATAATCACCATCAATAGTCCATTCATTTTTATTTTCTATTAAAAAATCTAATACTTCATCATAAACATTTAGCATATCAATAATACTATCTATGTTTTCTTCAATTTCTTGTTTATTTTTATTTATCTCTGCTTCACTCGAGAAAGATAAACTTTTATAAAAATCAATATAATATGAATCCAAATTTTTATTTTCAACATAAGATAAAACAGTGTCATTATCCATCTGATTCAATATTTTAATTTTATTATTTTCTAATTGCTCTTTTGTATTTTTAATATACAATTTTGAATTAACAAAACTTGGTCCATCTTCTAAATAATTTTCAGCTGTTAATATGTTTATAAGTGTTTCATCATTCATTATATCTACAATAGTCAAAGTTATATCAATAGTGTCCTTTAAATATTTTTTTGCAGCTTTTTCTACTACTAGATAATCACCACTACTTATCGTTTTACCTAATCTTTCATTTATTGCATCATAATTAAATTCATCAAAATTAATTAAACTATCTATTTCATTTAATTCCTGTCTTAATTGTTCTTCTTGATTAAAATCTTTTACTATAAAAATTGTTAAAGCTACAACAATTATTGCTACGATAATCCCAATTATAATTAATACTTTTTTCATATTTAACTCCTTTAATCTATATTAATTAATTGATATTCTTTACTACCAATTCCTAATTCTTCGGCGTGTTTTAAAATGATTTTTCCTTTTCGGCTTTCTACTCTTTCGATAAAATGATTTTTACCTTCATCTTCAGAGTTATAAATCATATCTAAGCACGCTTTGTCTAAGGCAACAGGATCTATTGATGCTAGAATTCCTATATCACGCATACAAGGTGCTTCTGGATTAGCAACACAATCACAATCGACCGATAAATTATTAACAACATTAATATAAACAATATTTTTGCAATAATCGACAACAGCCTTATCAGCCTCAGCCATCGATTCGATAAAATCTTCTTGTGGCGTTGACCAAATATCTTCTCTTTTCACGCCACCACTATGAATCCAAGCTTTGCCTCGTGATGACGCTAAACCAATCGACATATTTTTTAATGCACCACCAAATCCACCCATTGGATGACCTTTAAAATGTGATAACATCAATATTGAATCGTAGTTATCGATATTTTTGCCGACATAATTTTCTTTTAAATGACGCCCTCCATTAACAGGAATAGTAATATCGCCATCAATATCTAATAAATCAACATTAGTAAATCCGTGTTCTTTAATCGTTTGCAAGTGATCCTTTGTTGTATTTCTTTTTCCTTCATAAGCCGTATTACATTCAACAATTGTCCCATTTAATTTTGTTATTAAATCATTAATTAATTCTGGCTTTAAATAATGATTATTTCCTGCTTCGCCAGTCGATATTTTTACGGCTATCTTACCTTGTAATTTCTTTTCTAATTTTTCATAAATTTTTATTAAACTCGCACTACTTATTTCTTTTGTAAAATAAACTTTTTCCATATTTTTTCCTTTCTATTTCGATAGTTGTATGTTCTATCCCTTTTTCTTTTAAAATATTTTTTATATAATTTTCTGTTTTTTCTATTTCATCGTTATTAATCTTAACGTGTAAAGTTGCATAATTATTATAGCCATCCATACTCCAAATATGTATATGATCAATAGCAACAATGCATTCATTTTTTAATATCTCTTTTTTTAATTTTCTTATATTTATATTATTTGGCGTCTTTTCTAAAAATAAATCTAAGACCATCTTTAAATGTTTCATTGCTTGAGCAAATATACATAGTGCTACTAAAACACTTATTATAGCGTCAATATTATTTATTTTTGTTATATCCATTATAATTGCCCCAAACAAAATTATTGTCCAACTTAAAATACCGTTTAATGAATGTAAATTGACTGTTTCTTGATTTAATGATTTTCCCTTTCTCGTTTTATATACGGCGATAGTATTAAATAAAATTCCTAAAATTGATAGCAATATAATTCCATCATAATTTACTGATGTTGGATTAATTATTCTACTTATTCCCTCATATATTACGTACATAGAACTGACAATTAATATTATTGTCGTTATAAAAGCCGATAAAACGGAATATCTAGTATATCCATAGGTATATTTGTAATTGGGGCGATGTTTGCTCTTTTTTTCTAAATAATAAGCAATACCGATACTTATCGTATTTGTTATATCGTGAATAGTTGCTGAAAAAATAGCGATACTATTAGTAACAATGCCACCTGATATTAAAATTACTACTAAAATCATATTTAATATAAACGCTATTAGAATGTTATTTACTATTTTCATACTCCACCTAATTTAATTATATCATTTATTTTAAAAAAAATATAGATTTTCTATATTATTTCTTATTATTATATATATCTAATTTTGTACATAATACTTGTTCTAATAAAATTACTTGTTTCAAAGTTTGATTAACTGATTCATTTATTTTTAATAAGTCACAAATATCATTTGATAAACAAATTGCTTTTTTTATTTTATTCGCTTCTTCATTAAGTATATTAGCTAAAGCCTGTTCGATATAAGCAATGGAAGTTGGTATTGTTAACTCTTTTTTTGTAAGACAATTAATTAACTTTGCTATTTTTTCACAATTATCTATTTCATATATATTTATACAATCTGATAAAATTATGAAGCAATTTGTATAGCAACAATCTATGATTTCAAATTCAAATTGTTGAATTGTTTTTTGTAAATTACACAATTTGTTTTTTTTAATATAATATAATTCCTTATTTATTTCTAAAACATTAGTGCATTTTATATTAGAGTATTCTTTTAATTCTTCCTTGTAAATGTATATTTTATCTTTAGTAATAATTAATAAGCCATTGTCAGTTAAATAACTTATATTTATTATATCTACATTAAGTTTTGTAATATTTATTTTTTCTAAATTTTCATAATCATACCTATATATTTCATCATTAGTGGCTAAAAAAATAAAATTATTATCACAAGTAATATGATTAAAACATTTTGATAAAGTTATGTCGTTTATTTTATTAAATTGGCTATCAAAAATAGAAATTACATCATCTTTTAATAATAAATATTGTTTTCTAAAATAACAAATACCATCATATTTTAAAGGTATTTTTTTTATTAATTTAAACATTTTCCCACCTATTATTTATTATATGCAATAATTTTAAAAATGTTATAAATACCCTTTACAAAAAATGTTATGCCACATATTATAAAATGAAAGGTGGTGAAATGTTATATCAATGCCAATAATCAAACCAAGTGGCGTAAAAAGAAGTGATTCAGTAACCGATATAATCGAATCTGTTGCGCTTCAACAAACTGGTTTATCGCATATTTTAAATGCTGAAGGTGAAAAAATTTAAGCTGCTTTAAAAACTGCCCAAACTACTGATGAATTATTGCAAGTTAATGATTCAGTAAAATCAATGGTTAACTCAATCACGCGTTTAGAAACACTTTTACAAGGTAAACTTGAATTATTCAACAGTTCTATAAATGATTCTACTGCTACTTGTGTCACTTCAGCATTAGAATTATCATTATCGAATCCTCTAGGTGGTGTCATTGTAAATCAAAGCCCTAACACTTATTTATTCACAGGTACAACTCTAGCTACTGATATTATTTTTGAAACTACTCCACAAGTTTCAGTTGCTTCAACATCGACATTACCAGCATGTATTACTTTTGCGGATAACAAATTAAGTATTCCTGCTAACTTCAACTTCGATCAAGCGTATAGTATGACACTTATGGTCGGTACTGATGCTTGTAAATACGAAGTTACAATCAATACTGTTGTAATTTAAAAGAGATTTATTTCTCTTTTATTTTTGGATAAATAAAATCGATAAAGAACAAAAGATAACTAAAGGAAATTATATAACCGGCTAATACATCTGAAGTATAATGAACTCCTAAATAGATTCTGCTTATACCAATTAATATAATTAATGTACTTAATAAAATTATTCCTAATCTTTTATATTTATAATTACTTTTTCCTAACAAATATATCAGTAGTCCATAAACAGCTAAACTTATCATAGCGTGTCCACTCGGAAAACTATAGCCTGTTTCAGTAATCAAGTTAATATCGATTGGTCTATTTCGTACAAATATTAATTTTAAAATATAATTAAATATAAATACTGCTACTAAATTAATTAGGAAAACTTTTCTTATATTTTTCCATAACAAAATAACCAAACAACTAAATAAAATACACCAAATTGGACTAGCAAAGAATGTAAAAAACTTCATAATTGCTGTCATATAATCGGATATAAATAAGGAAATAATACTATAACCGAAATCGTCGATCCAAATTAAATATTTTTTTAAATATATTCCTAAAATAAAGATAAAAAATAATGTTATACTTATTATTTTTTTCATTCTACCACCATCTAAATTATATCACACTATTGAAAAAAATGAAGTATTTTATTCGTGATTAATAAAGGTAATAAAATTATTATAAATAAAAAGTTTAACATTATTCCTAATATAAAATATAATGCATTCTTCATATTAAATAATATGATTGAATTAATTTTTTTAAAACTTTATTTGAATATCTAAAAGTGTTGAAAAATCAATCGCTTGTTCTTTATTTACAAAGATTTTTTTTATGCTTTTTAAATCTGTCGTTATGCTAGTTAATATTGAAGTTGAAAAATCAATATTTTTAAAATCATTATTATAAAATTGGCTATTTATAAAATTACAATCATCAATTATTAAATTATTTGTTGTAACTTCTAAAAAATTAGAATCTGCAAAATTATTATTCTGAAATTGACTATTTTTAATTTTAACATTAGAAAAATTAATATAGCGACACATACAATTTTCCAATAAACAATCAAACAACGATACTTCGATTAAATTAGTTCCAACTAATTTACAATTTTTAAACTCACATCTCGTAAAAGAAACTTGCATAAATTCTAAATTTGATAAATCACAATTAGTTAATATACAGTCGATAAATTCTAATTTTTTTATTTTCTGTTTGGTAAAATCAACTTTTTCTATTTCACAACTATCAAATAAAACTTCGCCTACTACAGTACTGCCATCATAATCGTTTATTTTGACATTATTTGTAATATTTTTAGTTAATGATTCAATTATATTAATTTCATCAACTATTTTAATTATTGGTTTTTTCATTGATTTAATTCCGCGATCATTTCATTATATTTTGTTGACAAAGATTCATTTTTAAAATTTATCGTATTATTACTGATATACCAATTATTTTTATTTTCTGTTAAAAACTTTAATATTTCTTGTTCTTTTTCAATTAACTTAACAAAATTATCGACGCTTTCCTCAATTGTTTCTTTTTTCTTGTTTATTTCTTTTTCTTTAGCAAAATCAAAACTTTTATATAAATTGACATATGAATCTTCTAAGTTTTCATTTACAATATATGCCATAATAGTTTCTTCTTTTAAATAAGATAAAATTTCTGCTTCCAAGTTTAAAATATTTTGCTTAGTTTTAGTTAAATACTCATTACTTTCTTTAAAGTTAGACCCGTCTTCTTTAAAATTTTCAACTGTAAGTATAGAATAAGTTTCATCATCGTTTAAAATATTAGTATAATCTAATATTTTATCAAATAAATCTCTTAAATAATCTTTAGCACATCCTTCAACAACTGCATACCCATCTTCAGTTTCAATTTTATTTAATTTACTATATATTGTATCAAAATCATATTGTTCAGCATATATTAACGAATAAACTTCATTAATTTCACTTTTTAATTCATATTCTTTTAAAAATTGACGCACAATCAAAAACACAATAATTCCAACAAGTAGTATTAAAAATATATTAATTACTATTTTAACTTTTTTATTCATTTTTTTCTCCTTCTAAAAATTGTTTAAACTCATTTATTGATAATGGCTTAGAAAAATAAAATCCTTGAATAATATCACAATTTAACTTTTTTAAATAATCTAATTGTTCTTTTGTTTCGACACCTTCGGCGGTTAATTCTAAATTTAAAGATTGCCCTAATTTAGTTACATATTTTAATATCTCTTTTCCTTTTTCACTTTCATCAGTAATAAAACTACGATCTATTTTAATGCCATCAATATCTAAAGATTTTAATAATGATATTGAAGAATATCCTGTTCCAAAATCATCGACTAATATTTTGAATTTTGCTTTTTTTATTTTCTTTAAAACCTTTTGAATAATTGAATTATCTGACAAAATTGTTCCTTCAGTTATTTCTAATTCAACATCATTTTTATTGATATTATATTTTTTCATAATTTCTTCATATTCTTCAACTAAATTAAATTGTTCGATTTTTTTTCTTGAAACATTAATTGAAACTGGTCCGATATTAATATTTTCTTTTTTAAATTGATGAAGTATTTTACAAACTTTTTCAAACACATATGAATCGATTGTTGTAATAAAACCACTTTCTTCGGCTATTGGAATAAATAAAGCTGGACTAATGAATTTATTATTTTCTCTTAATCTTAATAATGCTTCTGCGCCAACCATTTTTTTTGTTTTACAATCAAACTTTGGTTGAAGATAGATTTCTAACATATCATTTTCGACACTATTAATTAATTTATCCAACATCACTTTACTTTCAACCATATCATAAACCATTTTATCTTCATAGATTGTATAGTATTTATTATGATCATTTTTGGCTATTTTCCACGCAATTAATGCTTTATTCTCAGCAATTTCAAAATTTTCATCATATAAAGATTCATACACGCCGAATGTTGAAGTAATTACAAAATCACTATTATCAATTTTTATTCTTCTTATGCTATTATATATTTTATTAACATATGATAACATTGTTTTTTCGCCACTATGTTTTAAACAAACTAAATAATGATCAGCAGTTTTTCTACAGTTGAAACCATCTTTATTTATTTCATTTAAGATTTGATATATTTTTATTAAAACTTCATTACTTGTTTTACAGCCATAAATTGTATTTAATAATTTAAAATTATTAATATCAAAAATAAGTAAAGTTTTTTTGCATTTTAAATTATCGTACTCATCTTTAAATTTCTCATATGAATAACCACCTGTCATTTTGTCTTTATATATAACATTATATAATTTTTTATTTTTAAAATATAAAATCAGTGAAATTGTCGCAAATATAATTAAAAATATTAGAAATAAGTAAATTGATACTAATAAAGTAGAAGCCATTATTTCACTATAAATTGTATCAACAGTTGTCACTGGTACTATAGTTAATATATACCAATCATTTATACCTAAAGGTGTATAATACATATGTTTTAAAGAATTATTTGCAAATACAATATTACCACTTTTATTTTGCTTAAAATCTTGTTTTAAAATATTGACAACTTCGTTGTTATAATCATCTACTTTCATCATAATATCAAAAATATTTTCAAAATTATAAAAACTTGTTTCGTTGTTAGAACTTAATATTTTTTTACCATCACTTGCAACAATATAAGTATAACCTGCACCATTAAAAGAAGGTATTGATAATTTTTCAACTAAATTGTTTAAATCGTAAGAATAAAATAACAATGCTTCTTGGTTTTCAATATTTTCGCCAATGAAAATACTATTTTCTTTATTGATTGGATCTTCATCTAATATAATGATACTATCTTTATGTTCTAAATCATCATAGAAATTTTCATTTTTTATTTCTACATTGTTATCAGTAATATAAATAGTTACATCTTTCGCAACGATACCGACATTTTTATAATTATTTGTTTCATAAATATTTTTTAATAATTGAATAACTTCTTCATCATAAGTAGATTTAAGTGACAAAGTTTTAGCTAATTGTTTAACTAAATCTTGTTGTTTTGTTATTTCACTTGTAACAACCAATTTATTTTGATTGCCTACTTCTTGCAACATAATTTTTATTTGTTCATTTAATTTTTCATTTAAATTATTAGAATATACACTAAAACCTGTTAAAATGAGAATAATTAATAAACAAGAAATAATTATATAATTAATAAAGTTATTTTTCATAGTACCACCAATATTATTATATCATAGATTAAAAAAAAGAAGTATGCATTTAACTTCTTTTTAACAATGTCCACCAATACTTTCAAAATAAGATTTAATATATTGCATTGATATACCTAAATCATTATAATTGATTATGCTATTTATCTCTTTAATATATTCGTATTTACAATTAATACATTCAAATGTTCCTGTAGCATTTTGATTATCTGTTACATATTTAGTTAAAGTTATCTCATATTCTTCGTTGTTAACATAACAAATTCCACCTAATGAAGTACTAACTACTTTAATACTGAAATAATTATATGGTAAATATATTAAAAGAAATGCTACTAATAATAATGAGATTATTCCTGTTATTTTTAATATTTTAATTTTTATGCTGGCTAATTTTTCTGTATTACTCGTTTTAACATAATCTTTTTCATTTTCAACTAATTCATCTAAACTGATTTTTAATGTATTAGATATATTTTTGGCCATATATAAATCAGGTGTCGTTTCATCTAATTCCCATTTTGAAATTGTTTGTCTTGTAACATTTAATTTATTAGCTAGTTCTTCTTGTGATAAATTGTTTAATTTTCTTAATTTTAAAATATTTTTTCCGATACTCATTTTACCTCCTACTTTCTTCATTAAGTATAACATTTATTTTAATTTTATCTACCAATTTTTATTAACATTTTGTCTAAAAAAATTAACATAATAAAAAAGTTTAATTTCTTAAACTTTCAATTTCTTCTATAGTTAAACCGGTAATTTTACTTATTGTTTCTAAATCCATATTTAATTCTAACATCTTTTTAGCATTTTCTTTATTAGTTTTTTCAATTCCGTGAGTGATACCTTCTTTCAATCCTTGTTGTTTGCCTTGAATAATTCCTTGATTAAGTCCTTTTTCATACATTACTTCTTCATATTGTTTTTGTTCTTCTTCACGACTTATCCAATCTACTACTAATTTATCTTCATTGGCTTTTATTACATCTTCTTTAAAATTATCCACTATATCACTCTTTTCTGATAGTTCTTCTAATTCTTTTTTATTTAAATCTAACATTATTACCAATTCTTCACCTTTGGTAAACTTCTTACTATTATTATAATAGTTTTCTATATATTTGTCTATACCTATATTACATATTTTGATATAATCTGTTAATTCTATTTCGTGTTTTTTATCATATAATAAATATTCGCATTTTTCATATTTACTATTTATAAAATTTAAATTTATTTGAACTATCTTATTTTTTACTTTGTATTTATTTCCTCTTTCAGTATTTTCACTAGCCAATTTAAAAATATAGTGTAAGTTCCTTATTAATATATCTTCACTATAATTACTATTTAATTCGACATTGATTATTTCATCTTTTGTTTTTACTAACAAATCTAATCGTTGACCTCGTAATCTAAAATAATCTTGAATTAAATTCGGATTTAATATTTCTAATTCTATTATTTCTTTTTCTAAAATATGTTCTAATAATGGTTTTAAAATATTTGGTTTAACTACTGCTCTCATAAATATCGGTTCATACTTTGCCGTATAGAACTTTTTTATTTAAATCACCTCCTATTAGTTATATACGACAAAAATATAGTGAATTCCTGCTTGATTTCAAAAAAAATTGCTTTTTTTAGCAATTTTTATCTATTTTTATACCTAGTTCTTTTAATTGTCTTTCATCAACAATATTTGGACATTCACTCATTAAATCAGATGCACTAGCAGTTTTAGGAAATGCGATAACATCTCTTATATTTTCTGTATTAGTAAGTAACATAGTTAATCTATCTAATCCTAATGCTAAACCACCATGAGGAGGTGTACCATATTTTAGTGCTTCGACAAAGAAACCAAACTTTTCTTTAATTTGTTCTTCTGTTAATTCTAATGCTTCAAACATTTTCTTTTGAATATCTTGATTATGAATTCTAATACTTCCTCCACCTGCTTCATATCCATTAATGACAATATCATAAGCCTTAGAATAACAATTAGCCTTGTCATTTAATAATTTATCTACATCACTATCTTTTGGTGCTGTAAAAGGATGATGACAGGCAACATATCTATTTTCTTCTTCACTATATTCAAAAGATGGAAAATCAACAACCCATAATAATTCATAATTATCACTTATTAAGTTTAATTTTTTACCTAAGTTTAATCTTAAAGCACCTAATGATTGTTTAACAATTGATTTTTTATCTGATATTATTAAAACTAAATCATTATTTTCTAAATTTAATTTAGATTTTAAATTATTTAATTCTTCTTCAGTAATAACTTTAGCAATACTACCACTAATTTCATTATCTATTTTTAAATAAGCTAACCCTTTTGCTTTATAAGTTTTGATAAAATCAGTTAATTTATCAATATCTTTTCTAGAAAATTTATCAGCACTATTTTTTACTACTAAACAGTTAATAATACCATTATTATTAATTACATCTTTAAAAATAGTAAATTCTGTATTTTTAAAAATATCAGTTATGTCATTAATCTTCATATCGAATCTTAAATCAGGTTTATCAGAACCATAATAATTTATAGCATCATCATATTTCATTTTTCTTAAAGGTAATTTAAGATCAATATTTTTTACTTGTTTAAAAATATAAGCAATCAATCCTTCAGTTAAACTCATAACATCATCTTCAGTGACAAAACTCATTTCCATATCAACTTGAGTAAATTCTGGTTGTCTATCTGCTCTTAAATCTTCATCTCTAAAACATTTAGCAATTTGAAAATATCTTTCCATACCACCAACCATTAATAATTGTTTAAATATTTGTGGTGATTGTGGTAAAGC
>CALVKO010000028.1 GCA_944332725.1 uncultured Bacilli bacterium | reverse complement strand
TCGGTACAACCTACTCAACCGGTGCAACCTACTCAAACAGTGCAACCTACTCAACCAGTGCAACCTACTCAAACAGTGCAACCTGCTCAACCAGTGCAACCTGCTCAACCAGTGCAACCTGCTCAACAGGTGCAACCTGCTCAACCAGTACAACCTGCTCAAACAGTGCAACCTACTCAACCGGTGCAACCTGCTCAAACAGTACAACCTGCTCAACCGGTGCAACCTACTCAAACAGTACAACCTGCTCAACCAGTACAACCTGCTCAACCAGTACAACCTGCTCAACCAGTACAACCTAACCAAAATACAAAATTAAATATTGTAAATCCATTAAATCCTGATGAAATAATGAAAACTGAAGAGTTAATTGAAAAACAAATTCCAAAAAAGGATGATGAAGAACAACCTGTCTCAGAACCAGATAATCAACCAAAGAAAAAATCTAATAAATTAATTATCCTATTACTATTGATAATCGTAATAATTGGTATAGCAGCGGCTGTATATTTCATTTTCTTTAATAAATCAGATTCTTCGCCAACACCAACACCAAACGAACCTGTAGAAGAACCAGAAACTACTTCAATAACTTTAAATGATATTTTAAATAATTTTAATAATAATTCAATTATCAAGCAATTACAAGAAACTAATGAAATAAATGCAAATATTGATAATAACAAATTGATTATATCTGTAAAAACTATGGAATCTGATACACCTACTTCATATGAATATTTATTAGAAAATAGAATATTGAAAACTACTATTAATACTTCTGATTTAACTGCTAATATTTTATTCTTAGTAATAGCAGATAACATTGGACAGTTCCATGGTACACCAGAAAATGAAACATATAGTTTATTAAGTTCAGTTGATTTTACAGCTGCTCAAATTGATGGAATAACTTACACTATTAATAATGAAAATATCGATATAAGTATCAACATCGACAAAAAAATTGATACATCAAGTTTAAAAACAATGTATATTGAAACAACCGATTTAAAAAAATATGAAAGTTTTATTAAAGACTCTGGAAGTGCGCAATTTGATAAAGGTAATTTAATGTTTTACAAATATGGTGATGATAAAACTACTACAATTGTTATCGCTGAAAAAGATAACTTAACTAATTTAACTTATAAATCAATTTTATCAATTGTTGAATTTTTATATCCAGATGAATTAGAAACATTCAAAACTAGTTACCCTGAATTAGCAACAATTTCATTCAATAGATATGTAATTACTGAAAATCCTGAATTAACAGGAACAGTTGGAACATTATTTGATCAATATAAAGAACAATATAAATTTATAGAAATAAAAATAAATAAGGACTAAAATTTAGCCCTTATTTTTTTATATAATTATTAAATTTATTAAATGCTTTTGTTTCTAAATCAGTATCAGATAATTGTTCAAATAATTTCTTTTGTTCGCGTGATAATTTATCTGGAACAATTACATTTAAAACAACATACATATCACCTTTACGGTAACTATGGACATCTTCAATACCTTTTCCTTTTAATCTTAATTTATCTCCCGTATTACTACCTGGTTCAATAGTTAATTTAACAGTACCACTTATAGTTGGTATTTCTTTTTTACATCCTAAAACTGCTTCCGTGATAGTTAAAGGAACTTCTAAATAAATATCATTACCATTTCTTTCGAATAAAGGATGAGGTAATACTCGATATTCTAAATATAAATCACCGCTACCATATTCACTATATTCGCCATAGCCAGATACTCTTTGTTGATTGCCAGTATCAACTCCAGCAGGAACTTTCACTTCGATATCTTTATTTACTTTTATTTTACCAGTACCAGAGCATTTACTACAAATTTTTTTATAAGATCTTCCTTTTCCTTTACATTTAGGACAAGTTGTTTTTGTCATAAAAGTACCAAATAAAGTACGTTGTTCGGTTGATACTGTTCCTGTACCATGACAAGTAGAACATATGCTTTCATCAAATCCACCTTTACCATGGCACTCACTACAATCAGTATATGTATCTAAATTAATTGTTTTTTTACAACCAAAAGCGGCTTCTTCAAAAGTTAAATCAACACGCATAACTTTATCTCGTCCTCTTGATTTACCTCTAGTATTACCGCCAAAATTAAAACCAAAACCTGATCCAAATATATCACCAAATATATCAGAAAAATCAAAGCCTGAAAAATCATAGCCACCAGCACCATTATTTTCAAATGCCGCATGACCATATTGATCATATTGTTTTCTTTTGTTTTCATCTGATAATACTGCATAAGCCTCTTGACATTCTTTAAATTTTTCAGCAGCATTTTCTTCTTTAGAAACATCAGGGTGGTATTTCTTAGCAAGTTTTCTAAATGCTGATTTTATTTCATCTTGACTAGCAGTTTTAGAAACACCTAATATTTCATAATAATCTTTTTTCATAACTACACCTTCTTACATAAGTTCTTTAAATTGTTCAATAAAACTATCAAACATTTTAATTGCTGATAAAATAACATCTTTTTTAGTAACATCAATACCAGCTATTTTAAGTTCATTAATTGGATAATCTGATCCACCACTACTTAAAAATTTTAAATAATTTTCTAAGGCATGTTCTTTTTTGTTTAATATATTATCTACAATATAACATGCACAAGATAAACCTATCGCATATTTATAAACATAAAAATTATAATAGAAATGTGGTATTCTTTCCCATTCGTATTTTATTTCATCATCAACTACGACATCTTTACCAAAATAATCCAAATTCAATTTATAATAATTATTGCATAATACTTCATTAGTTAAAACGCCACCTTGTTCTTTCAAATTATGCATATCTCGTTCAAATTCTGCAAACATAGTTTGTCTATAAATAGTGGCTTTAAATAGATTCATTAAGTTACTTAAAATATATTTTTTATCTTCAATACTTCCTTTATTTAATAAATGAAAATTAAGTAATAATTCATTTACGGTAGATGCCACTTCAGCAACAAATATTTTATAAGAAGAATATTGGTATGGATTATTTAAACAAGAATAATAAGTATGCATAGAGTGACCTAATTCATGGGCTAAAGTAGATACATCATTAATGGTTCCTTCATAATTAAGTAACACATAAGGTTTAGTATCGTAAAAACCACTAGAATAAGCTCCCCCTCTTTTTCCTTTATTATTATAGACATCGATCCATCTTTCATCAAATGCTTTATTTAAATTTTTAATATAATCTTCACCTAAAACACTTAAAGCATCAATTACTAATTCTTTAGCCTCAAGAAATGTATAAGTTTTAGTATTTTCTTCAACTAATTCAACATATTGATCATATAGATGAAACTCATCTAATTTTAAGAAATCTTTTTTTAATTTAAAGTATTTATATAATACATCTAAATTATCTTTAACTGTTTTAATTAAATTATTGTATACTTTAATATCAACATTATCACTAAATAATGAAGCTTCTAAACTTGAATTATATTTTTTTAACTTAGCTAAAGTAGTTAGTGTATCGACATTACCGCTAAAAGTAGAACTAATGGTATTTTTATATTCACCATATGTAGTTAAAACTCTATTGAAAGCTTCTTTTCTTACTCTTCTATCTTTAGAATGTAAAAATACATTATAATTACTTTCGGTTAGTTCAACTTCTTCATTATTTTCATTTAAAATATTTCCAAATTTCATATCAGAATCGGTTAAAGATTCATAAGTTTCACTACTATTATTTAATGAATTACTAAGTGATGATAAAACTTCTTCAACTTCTTTAGATAAAATATGTTTTTTAAATCTAAATAAATTACTTAAAACAAATTCATACTCTTTTAATTCTTTTTCTTCTTTATAATATTTTTCAATTAAATCATAATCAACACTCATTAATTCTGGTTCAGCATAAGCATCTAACTCTTCAAATTTAGTTAATAAATTTTTAACTTTACCTAACAACTCTTGATATTTAGTGTTTGTGGTATCTTGGTCATTTTTTAAATTAGCGTAATAATATAATTTATACAATTTTCTTTCTAATTCATTAAATAATTTTAAATAACCTAATAAATTACTAGCACTTTTAACTAAAATACCTTGATATTTAGTGATATCATTTATTTCTTTACTTACTTTTTCATAATCTTTCAAAAATTCTTTATCAGTTTTATAAATTAAAGTTAAATCCCATGTATACTTAATATCTATTTCATCTCTTGTTTTTTGTAATTTTCCCATATATTCTCCTTTATACTAGAAAGTTCTAGTTAACCTAGAACTTCCTTATTTTTCTTCAAATTCAGCATCTTGAACATCATCTTTTTTATCAGATTCAGTATTATTTTCTGCTTGTGCTTTCTTAGCAGCTTCTTCATAAACTTTAGTGGCAAAAGCCATAGCAGTTTCATTTAATTTTTCTTTCTTAGATTTAATATCATCTAAATTATCTTTTTCTAAAGCCTCTTTTAATTCTTTAATTTCATCTTCAGCCTTTTCTTTATCTTTAGAATCAATCTTATCACCTAAATCTTTAATTGATTTTTCAGTCATAAAGATTAATTGTTCTGCTTCATTTTTAATATCTGCTTCTTCTTTTCTCTTTTCATCTGCTTCACGATTTGCTTCAGCCTCTTTTACCATTTTATCAATTTCTTCATCAGATAAATTAGTACTTGCTGTAATAGTAATAGCTTGTTCTTTATTAGTACCTAAATCTTTTGCTTTAACATTAACGATACCATTTGCATCAATATCAAATGTTACTTGAATTTGAGGTACACCTCTTGGAGCAGCAGGAATTCCTGTCAATTGGAATCTACCTAATGTTTTGTTATCACTTGCCATACTTCTTTCACCTTGTAAAATGTGAATATCAACAGCAGGTTGATTATCAGCAGCAGTTGAGAATACTTCAGATTTACTTGTAGGAATTGTAGTATTTCTTGGAATTAATACAGTACATACGCCACCTAATGTTTCAATACCTAATGATAATGGTGTTACATCTAGTAATACGATATCATTAACATCACCAGTTAAGACACCTCCTTGAATAGCAGCACCCATAGCAACTACTTCATCAGGGTTTACACCTTTAGATGGTTCTTTGCCTAATTCATTTTTAATGATTTCTTGAACCTTAGGTATACGAGTAGAACCACCTACTAAGATAACTTTATCGATATCATTTTTAGATAACTTAGCATCTTTCATAGCCTTTCTAACTGGTTCTAAAGTACTTTCAAATAAATCATGACATAATTCTTCAAATTTAGCCCTTGTCAAACTCATTTCTAAGTGTAATGGTCCATCTTCACCTTGAGATAAAAATGGTAAACTAATTTGTGTTGTAGTAACTCCTGATAAATCTTTCTTAGCCTTTTCAGCAGCATCTTTAATTCTTTGCATTGCCATCTTATCTTTAGATAAATCAATATTATTTTCTTTCTTAAATTGTTCAACTAAGTAGTCCATGATTCTCTTATCAAAATCATCGCCACCTAATTTATTATTACCACTTGTAGATTTAACTTCGAATACACCATCACCTAATTCAAGAATAGATACATCGAATGTTCCACCACCTAAGTCGTAAACTAAAACTGTTTGATTTTCATCTTGTTTATCTAGTCCGTATGCTAAAGCAGCAGCAGTTGGTTCGTTGATAATTCTTTCAACTTCTAAGCCAGCAATCTTACCAGCATCTTTAGTTGCTTGTCTTTGAGCATCATTGAAATATGCTGGAACAGTAATAACTGCTTTAGTAACTTTTTCTCCTAAATAAGCTTCTGCTGTTTTCTTTAAATCTCCTAAAATCATAGCAGAAATTTCTTGTGGTGTATATTTCTTACCATTAGCCTCTACTTTTTCATTAGTACCCATTAATCTTTTAATAGAATAAATAGTATCTTTATTTGTAATCATTTGTCTTTTAGCAGCTCCACCAACGATAATTTCTCCGTTTTTAAAAGCCACTACTGAAGGAGTTGTTCTTTCTCCTTCTGGATTAGCTATAACTTTAGCCTCTCCACCTTCATATACACAAACACAACTGTTTGTTGTACCTAAATCAATACCTATAATTTTACTCATATATAATCATCCTTTCATTCACTAACTTTAACCATTGCTGGTCTAATAACTTTATCTTTTAAAATATAACCTTTTTGTAATACTTCAAGTACCATACCTGGTTGGACACCATCACGTTTTTCAGTCATAATAGCCTCGTGGTATGTTGGATCAAAAGGTTTATTGTTGCCATCTATTTCAATGACACCATAATTTTTTAAAATGTTTACTAAATTACAATAAATCATTTTAAATCCTGATAAAAATTTAGAAACTTCATCATCTAAATTAGTATCATCCATCTTTATTGCCCTTTCAAAATTATCTAAAATAGGTAATACTTCTTTAATTAAATCTTCATTACAATATTTTAGTAATCTTGATTGTTCTTCTTCTAATCTTTTACGATAGTTTATAAATTCTGCTTTACTTCTTAGTAAACTATCCTCTAATTCTTTAATTCTTTTTTCATGTGGTGGTTCTGGATGTTCATGACACTTACATTCTTTATGTTCTGGATGTTCATGACATTTACATTCTTCATGTTTGTGTTCATGACACTTGCATTCTTTATGTTCATGATGTTTATGTTCTGGATGTTTCTTTTCTTCTTCCATTTTATTTACCTTCTTTCATATTTTCTTTAATATATTCTAATAAAGCAATAACTTTATCATATTCCATTCTTTTTGGTCCTACTAAAGCAATAGTTCCTTCTTCACCATTTGCCTCATATTTCATTTTTACTATTGTTACATCATCATCAAATTCAGTTTCACTACCAATATATATGTTGATACCATTATCATTTTCTTCTATTTTACCAACTATTTCTTTATCTTCAAACTTACTAATGATATCTCTTATTTTATCAGCATTATTAAATTCTGGTTGCATCAACATATTTTTTCTACCTGTCATTGTAACAGATTCTTTAGCAAAATCAGTAAATGCTGTATAAAAAGCATTATATAATACTTCATGTTGTTTAACATACTTAGCTATAATAGGTTTTACTTCATATTCTAGTACTTTACCTACTTCATTTAATTGTGTACCAATAATCATCTTATTAATCAAATCAACTGTTTGTTTAATATCATTTATAGATACATTTTCTTTAATAGTTAAGTTTTTATGCTCAACATGACCTTTATCAGTAATAACAATAGCAATTAAATTATGTTCGTTAATAGGAACAACTTCTACTTTACTAACACAATTATCTTTAGAAGATTTACCTAAAACTATAGCCGTTAAATTAGTCATCTCTGAAACTATTTCCATACTCTTAGAAATATAATCATCTAACATTAATGATGAATTATTAACAATTGTTTGTAATTTCAACATATCTTCACCATTTAATTCTCTAGGCTCTAAAATATGATCAACATAATATCTATATCCTTTTTCACTAGGTACTCTTCCTGAAGATATATGTGTTTTTTCTAACAATCCAGTTTCTTCTAAATAACTCATTTCATTTCTTATTGTTGCTGAAGAACAATTTAAAATATCGCATATTGCTTTAGAACTTACTGGTCTAGCAGTTTTAACATAATCTTCTACAATTATTTTTAGTAATTTAGTTTGTCTATCATTTAACATAAATCACCACCTTTTAGCAGTCTATTTTCTTAACTGCTACTTCATTATACTATTATATGTTAGCATTGTCAATATATGAGTGCTAAAAAATTAAAATTTCATATTTTATTCACAAAAAAGATGTGCTTTTAACACATCTACATTGTGGATAACCCACACCTTGCCATTTTATCGGCAAGGTGTGTCTTTACTTCGTTTATACATTATTGTTATTTATACTATGTTTGCTTATTGCAAAACATACGGTGATTGTGGAGTACCTTCACCTCCAGTGAAGGTTATGGCTGAAGTCCCTGACTTCAGATATATAACTGCACGGACGCCACTCGTAGACGACACCGAAATACTATTGAGGTTACCAATGTAGTCCACGCGACGAACGTTAGACGAACTATATCTATTCATTGTCCAATAGTAATTTGATGCAGTTGGATTTTCAATTGTGTTTACATCGACAAATGTTTTTGAACTTCCCATATCTATATCATTGCCACTGAACATCTCGCCTACTGTTGGTAATCCGACATTTGCTTCCAATATTTCATCTTGGACATCTTCATAATTTGCTCCAGATGGATAATCTCCTATATAGAATGTTTTATTTTCCGTATATCGATATGTGTTACTTATTCCATTAGCAAATGTATTCAGTGGAGTATATATTGTATGACTTGTAGTTATTGTTACCGAGCTTCCATATTGACTTTCTGTTGGAAGTAATCCATTTAGTACTACTTTGATACTATCTTCATCTTTACTTACTACTCTAAATGTACATATATTATCATTTCCACAAGCATTATCACTTCCACTATATGGTACATTGATATATTCTCCTACTTGGATATTATTTGTATTTGTTGATTTATTTGCTACTTGATAATTGCTCGTAAGAGTACCATCCCCTCCGGTGATGGTTATATCAGAAATTTTTATAACTGCACGGACGCCAACCGTAAACGACACCGAAGTACTAAGGAGGCTACCATTGCAGTCCACGAAACGAACGAAAGACGAACTAGATCTATTTCCTAACCAAAAACTATCTTTTATATCTAAAAATGAATCTTTCCCAGTAGTTCCATCGCCTGCTCTTTTATATTGGTCTTCATCTAATAAACCAACTTTTTTGCTTGTTGTTATTTCATCAACATCTGTATATATTCCTATATTAAATGTTGAATCCAATATATTAGCTTGTATACTACTATCTAAACTATTCCAAAAATACTCATTTAACCAAGTTTTTATATAACTATTATTATATGCTTCTTCACTTGTCCATACGGCACTGGCTGGTGAAATTGCTGTTAATGGTTGTTGCGTTATCAAAGTTAATGTTTTAGCAGATTCATCAAACTCCAACACTCGCCATTGATGACCTCCATACCATAAAAAGTTGTTTGAAACTTGCTCATTTGTTCCAGTATAATAATATAAATTTGGATTTGTACTATCCTTTACTAATCCTGTTGTATTTCCTTCTGAATATTGAGTTAATAAAATATTTATAAGTGAGCCTGGAAATAATGGAACTTCACATTCTTCGTCATATTCAAATATATATTGATTATTAGGATCATCCCATCTATATAATACACAACCTTGCATTTGTTCATTAGTAACTGGATTAGTTATGTTTTCTTTTAAAAATCCTTTTGAAACTAAATCAGATAATTGTAATGTTTTATATTCAGTAAAATAACCTATATCATTTTCAACACTATACTTATAGGCTGCTTCTTCAATGCTATCTATTGTTCTATCTAATGCTTGTTGTTTACTATTTTTAATTGATTTATCAATTATTGGATATGTTATAAGTGCTATTACACCTAATATTATAATTACTGCTAATAATTCCACTAAAGTAAAACCTTTTTTCATAAATATCGACCTCTATTCTTAATATAATTATACAATATTTATTAATTAATTACAATACTTGATTAAAATATATTAAAAAAAACATAATAATAATGGTGAAATATATGGTATATTTATTTATATTTATTTGTAAAATATTGGAAAATAGTATTTCAACATTAAGGTTAATAATTGTTTCTAATGGTAAAAAATTAGAAGGCGCTATATTAAATTTTATTTTATCTTTTATTTGGATTATATCAACTAGTTTAGTAGTATTAAATAATAATATATATAAAGTATTGATATTTGCTATTGGTTCTTTAATTGGTAGTTATATAGGATCTATATTAGAAGAAAAAATTGCTTTAGGTAATAATATGTTATTTGTAGTAAGTAAAAAGTATAAAAAAATAAAAAATATAGAAAATACTTATTTAATTAATAAAGATATTTTAATGATTATGGTTAAAAGAAAAAATCGAAAAAATATCATTGATAAAATATTAAGTATCGATAATAAAGCAATTATAATATCTGAATCTGCTAAGCAATTAGTTTTTAAGTAAATAAGGGTTATCGGTAATGATATTATAATTATCTAAGTCATCTTTATAAGAATTTATAGTCCATAGAAATGTTTCTTTTTTATTATATATTTTTCGATATTTATAAGTTAAAATATTATAATTAAAATTATTATATTTTTTATCTATATTTATACCATTTCCAATTATTAACCCACATTTATTATAAAATAAACTAAAGTATTTAATTAATTCATAATTAAAACTAGCAATATAAATATTTAATTTATATTTTTTTATTATATTATAAACAATATCAACAAATTCTTTAAAATTATTACTTTCTTCCTTTAATTCTATTAATATCTTTTTATTATTTTTAATATTATCTAACAATTCTTCTAATGTACAAATTTTACTGGGATTTTCTTTTGTACCAAAGTTATATTTTAATAATTTTTTATATTTTAATTTTTTAACTAATCCACTACCATTACTAACTAAATTAATAATCGGATCATGAATTATTACTATTTTTTTATCTTTAGTTATTCTTATATCAAATTCAATACCAGAAATAAAATCTAGATTAATTGCTGTTAATAAGGCTTGTTTTGTATTTTTTTGATATTTACTTATGTTTGATCCTCTATGTGAAATTATATTCAATTTACCACCTTATTAAATAATATGAAAAAAAGTTTTACTTTACAAAACTTTTTCTAAATATTTACAAATTTCTTCATTTATTTCATCTATTGATTTCATTTTATTATTAAAAGTACAATCTATTTTAACAAAATCATATAATGAAACTAATTCTAAATAAGCATTTTCAGCATGTTTTAAATGGTCTATATTAGATTCATGTTGATCAAATGATTCAGTTCTATTTTTTCTTATTTCCATAGATACTTCTAATGGAACATATAAAAATATTTTAATATCTGGCTTTGGTAATTCTAATAAACCAAATTCTAATTGTTCTAGCCATTTATACATTTTATGTCTTTCATTAGTATCTTTTATTTTACCGCCTTGATGAGCCATATTTGAATAAACATACCGATCTAATATAACATTACAGCCATCATCTAACATTTCATTAATTTTATCAATATTATATCTTCTATCAGCGGCGTAATAAAGAGATGCTATTTTAGGATCGACGGCATCTGCTCCTTCACTAAACCAACCATCACATATATATGATTTACCTAAATAAGGTCCTCCTATTATTTTACCTGTTGGCGAATCATAATTAGGAAATGAAAAATATTTAAAATTAGAAAATTTTTCAATTAACTTTTTACTTTGTGTTTCTTTTCCAGAACAATCTGTTCCTTCAATTACTATTATTTTACCACGCATAACTATTTCCTTTCATATAATGTAAAAGTATAATTAATACCATTATCACTATTAGTTCCTAATATTTTTTTATTAAATAAACTTTTATCGAAATTAGGAAAATAAACATCAGCTTCATGAGTATCATCTATTTCAGTTAAATATAATCTATCAGCCTTATCAATAAATTGTTTATACATAGATGCCCCACCAATTATAAAAACATCTTTATCTTTTATATAATTATTTAAATCTTCTAAATTATTGAATTGTATTACATCTAAAGGTAATCTAATTTTTTCAAAAGTTAATACTACATGTTTTCGATTAGGTAAAATTCGACCTAATGATACAAATGTATTATAACCCATAACTATAGTTTGATTCATTGTTTTTTCTTTAAAATATTTTAAATCATTAGGTAAATGCCATATTAAATCATTATTTAAACCTAATTCATTATTTTTACCTATTGCTGCTATTATACTAATCATAAAAACTCCTTACTGTGATATTTCAAATTTAATTGGTCCATGATGCTTATATTGTAATATTTTTATATCATTGCAATCCTTAGAATTATCGAATTTATAAAAATCCCTAATATTAGGATTAATCCATAATTTAGGAGGTTTAATATCTTCTAATGTTTCAAAACGAGCTATTTGTTCTTTAATGCCTTCTACTTGATTTACATATATGTGAGCATCTTTTATACTCCAATCAATTGTACCAGGTTTTAAATCACATACCTGAGCAATTAAAGATAATAACACTGCATACTGTGTTACATTAAATGGTAAACCTAATGGAACATCACAACTTCTTTGATGAACCCATAAATTTAATTTACCATCAGTAACATCCCATTCACTAGACCAAACACAACTAGGTAAAACCGCTGTATTTAAATGTTCATCTTGCCATAAAGACATAAGCATTCTTCGATCAGTAGGATTATTCTTAATCGTATTAATCAACTTATCGATTAATTTGTATTTATTAACAATATAACCATAAGCAGTTCCAATAGTATAAGCATATTTTTTATCAAATTTTTTTACTATTTCCTTTTCAACAATTTTTCCATCTTCTAATACTCTTTGATGCGCTTTCCAATACCCTTCACTATCTATTTGCCATTCATCCCAAATATGGACATTTCTTTCTTGCAACCATCTAACATCATTAGATTGTGCTTGATATATCCATAACATCTCTAAAATTGCTTGTCTAAAAAATAATTGTTTTGTAGTTAAAACCGGAAATTCTTTTGATAAATCAAATTTTAAGTGATAACTAGGTATTTTAATCGTATTAGTACCTGTTCTATTTTCAACTTCTTTACCTTCTTTTAAAATTTTCTTACATAATCTTATATATTCTTTATCCCATTTTGTCATACTACCACCTACTATCAATTTTATATTAATTATATTTTCAAGTCAATAAAATTAACTAAAATAGTATTAGAAATATAAATATATTCGGGATTTATTTTTAGTTTATCAGTTAAAATTAATTTATTCTCTTTTATTAATTTTTTAACAATATCTATACTTGTAATATCTATGTTATACTTTTTATAAAACTCATTAACATCAATACCATCTATTTTTCTTAAACCTAAAATAAATTCATTAGATATTTTTTCATTTAAATCTAATTTATGTTGTTCTATAACATAATTACCATTAATATAATTTTTATATGATTTAGTATTATCATATCTAGTATTATTTATATATCCTGAGGCACCAATACCAAAACCATAATATTCTAAATTATTCCAATAAACTAAATTATGTTTAGATTCATAATTTTCTTTAGCAAAATTACTTATTTCATAGTGATGATACTTATTTAATTTTTTGTTAATTAAATGATACATTTCATAATCTAAATCCTCATCAATATTAAGTACATTATCAATATATAATTTTGTATGTGGTTCGATAATTAAAGAATAAGTTGATATATGATTAACATCTAAACTTAAAATAAAATCTAAATCTTCATTTAATTCTTTTAATGTTTGATTAGGTATTGCATATATTAAATCAATATTGATATTATAATCATATTTTTTTAACAAATTAACTAAATTAATAACATCATCTTTAGTATGATTTCTATTTAAAAATTTCAAATGTTTAGGATTAATAGTTTGCATACCAATACTAATTCTATTAACACCATATTGCTTTAATAATTTTATTTTATCTAATCTTAAATCAACATTTGTTTCTACTGTAAATTCTAGTACTTTTTTATTAAATAAATTAGTTAATTTTAATAATTTTTCTAATTGATTGCAATTTAAAGCTGTCGGCGTTCCTCCACCAATATAAATAGTATTTACTAATTCACCTTTATAATTTAATTTAATTTCTTTTTCTAAACTTTCTAAATATTTATCTACCCAAGCAGAATTATAATAAAATTTGCAAAAATCACAATAAGAACAAATACTATTACAAAAAGGTATATGAATATAAATAGACATAACATCACCACATTAATTATATCAAAAAAAGTTTAATTTTTTAAACTTTTAATCTCTTCTATAGTTAAACTCGTAATTTTACTTATTGTTTCTAAATCCATATTTAATTCTAACATTTTTTTAGCATTTTCTATTTTATTTTGTTCGATTCCTTGAGTGAGACCTAATTCTTTTCCTTGAGTGAAACCTTCTTCTAAACCTTGTTGTTTGCCTTGGATAAGTCCTTCTTCTAAACCTTGTTGTTTGCCTTGGATAAGTCCTTCTGATAAACCTTGATTAAGTCCTTTTTCATACATTAC
>CALVKO010000027.1 GCA_944332725.1 uncultured Bacilli bacterium | reverse complement strand
TATCTTGCCTTTTTGCGTATAGCAAACTACCACGTGTTTTGACTTTTGCTCTATAACTTTCCTATTATACAAAAAAAAGTCTAGATAATTTAGACTTTTAAAATTTCCAAATATCTTCATCTTCAGCAACTGGTTGTGAAGAATTTTCTGGAATTGGATTTTCTAATTTTACAGGCTCTATATTTTTTAATTCTTCATTATTTGAAGTAGATTCTTCTTGTATTTGTTCATTTGGTTTTTCATCTGTTAATGGGGCAAATAAAGACTGATCAATGTTTTCATTATTTACTGGTTGCTCTAAATTTGCAGTATTTGTGTTTACATTATTATCTAATTTTTCCTCTTTTTTCATATTAGTTCCAGCAACTTTTTGGCTTAATTCATTAATTCCTTTTGCTTCAATTTTAATTTTATTTTCTTTAGGTTTACTTTCTTTTTTCTTTTTTTCCTTTTTTGGTTGCTCTACTGCTTCTCCATTTTTTCCTCTTCGACCAAAATCAGTTTTGTCAGCAATATATCCTATTACTGCCATTAATATTACTACGCCTATAACAATAAACCAAATGTAGTTATCTACTATAAAATCCATATTTTTTCCTCCTTATTCTTTTATTTAATAATATCATTTTTTTTAATTATTTTCAATATTTTTTTCTAAATAATCAGCACCTTTAAAAGGTTCTGTTCTTAACAAGTCAAAATAATCATTCTGTCTTAACACTTCATAGACAGCAATAGCGACACAATTTGACAAATTTAATGCCCTAACTTTATCAGTCATCGGAAATCTCATACAATGTTCTAAATCATGTTGTAATATTTCCTTAGGTATTCCTGTACTTTCTTTTCCAAAAATTAAATATATATTTTCATCTGTAAATTTAAAATCCGTATGTGGTTTCTTACCATATCTAGTAAAATAATAGTAAACTCCTTTATTTTGTTTTTTAAATTCCTCAAAATTAGGATAAACCTTATAATCACAATTATTAATATAATTTACTCCACATCTTTTAATAGTTTTATCATCTAATTTGAAACCTAGTGGTTCAATTAAGTGCAATTTTGAATTAGTTGCAACGCAAGTTCGCATTATATTACCAGTATTTTGAGGAATTTCCGGCTCATATAAGACAATATTTATCATAATGATGTTTGTTCCTTTTCTAAATCTTCTAATTTTACAATCGGTAAAACAACATTTTCTTGCTTGCATAAATCCTTGAATGTATCCCTAAATTGCTCTAATTCTTTAATTATACTATCAGGGTAAATTTTTCTACTTGATTTTATTGCCATATAAAAATCTAACACATCTGCTTCTTTTTTATTATTGTATAATGCTGTGGAAAAGGCTTGTGATAAAACAGATAATGCAACATCTGGATACATCGCAGCAATTCCATAAACTCTTTTAAATTCACTTGTAGCACTTACAATAGCTTTAACTAATAATTCTGTAACATAAGAATTATATTTTACCTTAACACCTGTTTGCTTTTCCATTTTTGGAATTGTTCCCATTAAAATTTTAACTGTAGTTGCTTCATCTGGTTCTAATACATCAACTTTTTCAAATCTTCTTAAAAACGCCCTATCTCTTAAAATATAAGTTTCATATTCAATTGTTGTCGTTGCACCAATTACTTTAATATCGCCTCTATCTAATCCTGCTTTTAAAATATTGGCTAAATCCATTGGGCCGTCATCCTTACTCCCTATAAGCATATGTATTTCATCAATAAACAAAATTGTTTTATCAACTGTTTTTAATTCTTGGACTAATTGATTAGCAACTAAAACTTCTCTTCCATCAATAGTCATTGTACCTAATAAAGAGGTCGAATTTAATCTAACTATTCTATATCCTTTTAAAGCATCAGGTACTTCGTTTCTTTGAATTAAATAAGATATTCCTTCAACAATAGCAGTTTTACCAATACCAGGTTTACCTACTAATAAAGCAGATTTTTCTGGAGTAAGTAAAATAACAATTGCTCTTTTTATTTCCTCATCACGTGCAATAGCGGGGTTTGTAATATATTCTTTTTTTGTTAAATCATCGCCATATGTGTCAATAACACTATACATATTAATCACCTATATATCCTAATGTTTTTAATTTTTCAATTACTGTCTTATAGTCAGCTGATCCAACAATTCTATTATAAGTAGTTGTTTCTTCACCATCTTTGATAAATATTGTAGTTGGAGTAGAATTTACAACAAACTTACTATAAACTTTATTGTAATCTTCTTCAGATAATAAATGTAAATTAACGTAAAATATTTCTATTTTTGTATCTTTCATTACTTTAGTCATAGTTGTTTCATAATTTGCGCATGCTGAACAAGTGTCAGATCCCAACAATAAGACAAAAGTTTCTTTATTATCTAACTTTTCTTTCAACTGTTCATAGTTTATTTCTGTATATTTTGGATTACCACAACCTACTAATAATATAGTAATTAAAAAAATTAATATTTTCTTCATAAACATCACCTTTTTAATTATACAATATTTATAAACAAAAAAAAAGACTTTTAATCTTTTTTGTAATATAAAATTTGGTCTTTTTGTAAATATATTTTATTATTCATATTAACAAAGTCTTCTAATGTTACATTTAATTTCTTAATTAAATCTAATAAACTATCATTTTCATCTGTTACATATATATTTTCATATGGAATCATTAATTGTTGATCTGGATATAAAAATTCATCTTCTTTTAATCCATTAAATAACATTATACTTTTGACATCGATATTATATTTTTTAGCAATATTATATAATGTATCTCCTCTTTTTACTGTATAAATAGTATAATTTGACTTTGTAGGAACAATTATCAACTGTCCTTGCATTATATTTTTCAAATCACCATTTATTTCTATTAATTGTTCCTTTGTTATATTTAAATCATTTGCAATACTATCCAGTGTATCATTTTGTTTTACTTCATAAATACTATACATTTTAAATACCTCCTATATAATATTATTCCAAAAAAAAACGCTTATACTAACGCGGTTTTAATTTCTACTACATTTTTTGCTTGAAGACCTTTATCAGTTTGAACTAATTCAAATTCAACATATTGACCTTCTACTAATGTTTTGTATCCTGGAGTTAATATTGAAGAATAATGAACGAATATATCTTCATTCTCTTTATATTCAATAAATCCAAATCCTTTTTCATTATTGAACCATTTTACTTTTCCTTTCATAACTTAAATCTCCCTTCTAGTAAATTACTTACAATTTAATTATAAAATACACAAATGTAGAATGCAAGAAAATTAAATCGACAAAATTCGACATTTTTTTAACTATAGACAAAAATTAAAACATAACTCGTATGTTTTAATTCATAATACATCTTTTTAGTACAGATACATTTTTAGCTTGATATCCTTTATCTGTTTCAACTATTTCATAACTAACTATGTCTCCTTCATTTAAAGTTTTATGACCTTTCTCAATTATTGAAGAATAATGAACAAATATATCTATTCCATCTTTATATTCAATAAATCCAAAACCCTTCTCATCATTAAACCATTTTACTTTTCCTTGCATTTCTATTGCTCCCTTCTATATAGATATTTTTAATCATATCACTTAAACATATAAAATGTTCACTATTTGCTTAAAACAAACCTTACAACGTTTGAAAATAAAATTATAAGTTGTTTTTTGTTTTTATTTTATTTTTTAAGCATAAAAATTATTTATTAAAGATATATTTTAATATTACTATATTCTAACATGCTATTCTAATAATCGAGGGCGGTAATGTGAAAAAAGTAGTAATGAATTATACAATGAATTTAATAAAAAATAATAATAATTATGATGAAGAACAATTAGCAATTATACGATATGGCTTAGAAGGATTATATTTAACAATAACAAAATTAATCATTATATTATCACTTGCATTCATATTAAATATACTAAAAGAAGTAATTATCTTTCTAATCATATACAACATTATTAGAATGCCTTCATTTGGATTACATGCTACTAAAAGTTGGATTTGTTTATTGTCTTCAATAATAATATTTATAGGATTTCCAATTATCTGTAGATATTTATATTTAACAAACTATTTTAAAGTTATTTTAGGTTTAATACTAGTCTTATTTATATATAAGAATGCTCCTGCAGATACGCATAAAAGACCTATTGTCAATCAAAAAAGAAGAATATTTTATAAATATTGTTCTACATTTATAGCGATAATTTTTATATTTTGTTCAATTTTAATTAATGATAATTTTATAAGTAATTGTTTTATATTTTCATTATTTGTGCAATCATTTATGATAGCACCTTCAGTATATAAGTTATTTAATTTACCATATAATAATTATTTAACTTATTTAGTAAATAATAATATTTAAATACAGATTGTATTTGAATATAAAGAATGAAAAGGAGGTATGTTTCATGGCTTTTGTAGCTTCTTTATTAGCAGCAGTTGGATCTGCAGTTGCTTCAATGGGTAGTCAAGCTTGTTTCTTAGTATTCTTAGATGAACCAGAATGCCCAAAAAATTTAATTAAATAAATGTTAAAAAAATGTAGAAATTTATAATCTACATTTTTATTTTAACAATTTGTGTGAATATATCATTTACAACTTTAATCTCATTATCAATATTGTCATTTTCATTTACTATTTTATTTAATAAATTCAATCCATAACCATGACCTTTTTCTTTAGTTGTATATCCTTTTTCATTAATTTTATTTATATCAATATTTTCTTTAATTCTATTTGAAACTTCTATAAAAAATAAATCATCAACGTACATAGAAATTATAATTTCTCTATCCTTTTTATCAAATTTTATAGTTTCCTCTATTGCGTTATCTACTATTATGCCAACAATTCTACATATATCATAATTCATTTTAGATGAAATATTGGTTAAGTCTATTTTTCTTACTTGTGTACTTACATCTAATATAACTTCAATATTATTTTCTTGCATTAAAAGCATCTTTTGATAAATAAGTCCTTGTAGTCCCCCAGATGGAATTCTCTTTGCTTTTGTATATATAACTTCATTATCTTCTCTTTTTTCTTTTATTATTTCATTTATATAATCTATAGTTTTATTATTATTTTTTTCTACCATTGATTTTATAACTAATAATTGATTTTTATTTTCATGATTATTAATTCTTTGATAATCTAATATCTTTTCATATTCATTTAAATTTGCTATTAAAATTTCATTTTCTAATTTAAATTTAACATTTTCATTATTTTTATTTAAGGCATAATATAAAATAAAACAATATATTAATATAAAAATTATATTAATTAGGAAAAATTCAGGGTAATCTAAATCCTTATATAAAATGATTAATAAAACATTCAATGTTATTATAAATAATAAAGAAAAAATAATTTTTATTCTGAATTCATACTTTTCTATACTTATATTTAAATATTCTAAAAATCGTGAAATACTATTATTTTTTATAAATAAAATACTGATAATTGATACACTAACATTTAAAAGTAAAGTTCCTCTAAAATAATCTATTATTAATGATACATTAAAATTATAAATTAAAAAAATAATAATTGTTATAATCATTTCAGAAAAAAACATTATGATTTGTGTTAATATACAACTGGTTATTATATAACAAATTTTAATATTAAATATAAACTTAGATGCAATAATTAAAAGTATTGTACCATTAAAAAAAACTAAAAAATAATTTGTATAATTATAATTAAATATATATAATATAACTGTAATAATTATTATAAAACATGTATTAAAGTTTTTTATGTTTATTCTTTGCTTACTTATCTTGCTTATTAAAAAAAGTCCAGTAATTACATTTATTAAACAAGGTATAAAATACATTTTAATTGACTCTAACACCTTTGACCAACTTCTTTTTTATAATTATCAGAAACTAAATCAATAGTATCCCCATTATCAAATTTAATTAATTTATTCTTTTTATCGATTTTTATTATTCTATCTTCATTAACTAAACATGCTCTATGACTTTGTGCTAATGTTCCCATGCTCATTTCTTTAATTTCAGTCAATGATTTACCAATCTTATATGCTACTGTGTCAGTTTTTATAATACATTTTCTTTCAACACTATCATGTGTAACATACAAAATATCCCTAATTGGAATTATATAAACAGCATTACTATCAACAAATCTAATAGCATTTTTCTTACCAATATATGCTAAAGAATTCATAACTGCTTCTTTTACTCTATTTTCAAAATCATCAAACTTACAAATAAAAGTTAAAACCATTAATTGGTCACGAACAATATTAGATGCTAATTCTTCATGAGCAGTTATAAAAACAATTATACTATCTAAATCATTCTTTCTAATGATTCTAGCCATATCTATACCTGAAGCAGATTTAGTTTCTATATCTAACAGATATATTCTATTGACCATTGGTTCCTGAATAAATTTTCTAAATTTACTATCATAATCATTAAATGTATGTATCTTATATTCTAGTTTATTATTCATCATTATTTTGCTTATAATTTTCTCTATATTATCAGTTATTTCCTTATAATCATCAACCACTACAAAATTTATCATAAATACTCCTCCATGTTTGCGCTATGTTAATCATTATACCACATTTTGGTAAATTGTGGTAGTATTTACGTTTAAAAAAACTAATTTTATGTTCAAATTAGTTTTTTTAAATAAAATTTGATATATGATTTATTAAAAAGCATAATATAATGCCTATTAAGGTTGGAATAATTATTGCTAATAAAGTCCATTTGAAACTACCAGTTTCTTTTTTTATCGTCAAACAGGTTGTTGAACAAGGATAATGACACAATGAAAAAATAAGTACGCATATTGCAGTTTTAATGGTCCAACCATTTGCTATTAAAATATTTTTTAAGCTTTCCAAACTTTCGTATTCAACTAAATTTCCTGTCGCCATATATGCCATAAGCATTATTGGTATAACTATTTCATTAGCAGGGAATCCTAATATAAATGCTATTAAAATAACACCATCTAATCCTAATAATTTACCTAATGGATCTAAAAATGTTGCAATATGATTTAGTAAAGAAATATCGTTAACTGTTAAATTAGCTAATAACCAAATTATTAATCCGGCAGGTATAGCAACTACCACAGCCCTTCCTAAGACAAATAAAGTTCGATCAAAAATTGATCTTATTATAACTTTACAAATTTGTGGTCTTCTATAAGGAGGTAATTCTAGTGTAAAGGATGATGGTACTCCTTTTAGTATTGTTTTTGATAAAATATAAGAAACTATGAAAGTTAATATAAATCCTAATAGGATAACTCCTGTCAATAAAACGACACTATATAGTGAAGAACCATTTATTCCAACAAAGAATATAGTAATTATCGTAATCATTGTCGGAAATCTACCATTACAAGGAACAAATACATTTGTTAGAACTGCAATCAATCTTTCTCGCGGAGAATCTATTATTCTTGCACCACTAACACCAACCGCATTACAGCCAAATCCCATGCACATCGTTAACGCTTGTTTTCCACAGGCTTTACATTTTTTAAACATTTTATCTAAATTAAAAGCAATTCTTGGAAGATAACCTAAGTCTTCTAACAAAGTAAATAAAGGGAAAAATATCGCCATAGGCGGCAACATTACTGCGACAACCCATGTTAACACCTTATAGACACCTGATACTAAAAGTTCAATTAAAAATGATGGTAAATTTAAAAGAGTTAAAAATTTTAAAATATAATCTTCTAAAAAATTAAAAAAATTAAATAATAAACTAGAAGGGTAATTAGCTCCTTTTATAGTTAGCCAAAATATTACCATCAGCATAACTATCATTAATGGAATGCCGAAAATTTTACTTGTTGTTATTTTATCAATTTTCAAATCTTTATTTTTGTAATTTTTATCGTCATAACTTACTACTTGTCTAGCAATGTCTTCCGCTTTAGTGACTAACATATCAACTAAATTGAAATTTTGACATTCTAGCAATTGATTTTGAATAAAATCATCTTCTAATAAATTAATTCCTATATATTCAGTTATTTTTTTATATAAAGAACTATTATAATTAATTAAATTAATTGCAACCCATCGTGGATTTAAATCTTTTACTTTTTCTTTTATATAATTAGATAAAAATAATATTTTCTCTTCTATCTCATCTGAATATTTTATATTTATATTATTAAAATCTGTGCTTTTTAATTTTTCTAATAAATTATTTACTCCATTTTTATTTCTAGCACTTGTTCCTACAACTGGCACTCCTAATATGCTAGATAATTTATTTAAATCTATTTTAATTTTCTTTTTATTTGCTTCATCCATCAAGTTAACACATACAATAACTTTATTTGTTATTTCTAAAGTCTGTAATACTAAATTTAAATTTCTTTCTAAACATACAGCATCACATACGACTATACATAAATCATATTTATCAAAACATATAAAATCTCGTGCGACTTCTTCCTCTTCTGAATGAGAAATTAAAGAATAAGTTCCCGGCAAATCATATATTTTATAATCTTCTTTATTATACCTAAATGTTCCGCTAGCATTACTAACTGTTTTACCTGGCCAATTACCAGTGTGTTGATGTAGTCCTGTTAAAGAATTAAAAACTGTGCTTTTACCAACATTTGGGTTACCTGCTAAAGCAATTATTTTCATATTATTTCAACCTCTATTTTATTGCAATCATTCTTTCTAATAGCAATTATAGCCCCCCTAATTAAATAAGCCATAGGATCGTTAAAAGGGCTTTTTAAAACGCATTCAACTTGCGTACCATTTATTAATCCAATATCTAATAATCTTCTTTTTATGTTTTCAGAAGCATCTACCTTTTTTACAATTGCCTTATCACCAACATTCATATCACTCAAATACATCTAACCATTTCCTTTCATGATATTATATGCTAGATAAAAAACATAGTTAATAAAAAAGATATTTCTATTCTGAAATATCTTGATCAATTAATTTTGCTTCTTTTAAAATATTATATATGCAAGAATAACTTCTTCTGTTATAAAACTTACAAAATTTTCTTACACTAACATTACTTCTTTTATATAAATTAATAATATATTCTTTTTCTTTTTTACTTATTTTATTAACTGGTTCTCTATTTTTATTTCCATGTTCAAAATTGATTTCGCCATCTAAAATCTCTTTTTTCAATTTTAAAATATATTTAGGATGATATCCTGTTATATTAGCAATTTCAACATAAGATAAATATGATTTTCCTCTTAATTTATCAGCAATTAATTTAGCTGCTTCAATTTTTTTTCCCATATTATCACCTAAATTAATATTATCACAAAAGTAATATTTTTACAAGATAATTTAACAAAAAAATAGAAAATATTTTATTATTTTTCTATTTTTATAATTTCTTTTATATCTGATTCTTTATAGGTTATTTTTATTTTGTCATCAACAATTAAAAATGGAAGAATATTTTGACTTACTTTTAATGATGCTCTATAAATATCATCAGCTTTTATGTAATAGTATGTTGTTCCATCTAATACTGCTGTTTTTATTGATTTTATAGTTATTTCTTTATTAATTTCTTCACCTGTTGTTATATTACCGCCCAAATAATTTTGAGCCGCTTTAATAATTCCTTCGGAACTTTCAGTAACAACAACTTTCTGATAATCTACATAATCGACAAAAGCATACATTTTAACTAATCCCGCGTTATCTTTTAAACTCATTAGATAAGTTGGCTTATTTTCTAAGTTAATTAGTAATGGAAATGTTGATGTATATTTCATTTGTTGAACTTGACCTTCACTAGAAGCCATTGCAGCATACTCTTTCGCTCCTGCCACATCGTAAAACTTAGTTTCTTTTGTTCGCATATTTGTTAAAATAAATCCAATATTAGAGCCATCACTAGATACAGAAGTAATACCTGTATACAAATAAATATCATCATTCATTGCCAAATAATTATAACCTTCAGTAGTCTTTACAACCTCTTTTTGACCGAAAACTGAATTTAAGAAACCATTTTTATATAGTCCCCAATCATCTAACTGCTCAATTATTAAATCTGCAGAATAAACATGATCTACCCAAGTTGGAACTTCTTCAACTTTATATTTTTTAGAACTACCATCAATTGGATTTAAAATTACAACGCCTGTTACCTCTTTTTTAAGTCCAACCCCACTATATTTTAGTGTTTGTGCTATCCAATAAGGATTACCTTCATCATCTATTTCAAAATTTACATCACCAAATATTGTAAAAGGATAACTGATTCTTAATTTGCGATATAAGTTTTCAAAAAATAAACTTGATGGCATATATTTCATTCCATTATCTAGTCTTACTAATTCTGATTCACCATTTACCGAATCAACTGTAATGTAACCAGCAACACCTTTATTTCTGTTAGTAAAATACTTAATTATACTAGCATATTCTAAAGGAGTAACTCTTATTATTTCATCATTATAATTTATTTGAGTATATTGATTTGATACTTCAAATTGCGAAACTAAATCAGTCATTTGTCCCATTACTTTATCACCTAATTTCATAGATGAATCTTTATCTAAAAGCGGTAATTTAGAAAAGTCTACAGGAGCAACATCACTAGTAAAGTCACTATTATTAACACTTATTCTATTATAATAAGATTTTGCCATGAATAATGGCGAATTAGCAACATTTATTATAATTATTAATCCAAAAATTATGAAAATTACACTAAATAATAAATATGAATTTTTGTTTACTTTTTTGTTATTAATCACTACTTTTAATATTTCTGTGCTAGAAAAAATTATGTTTACTATACTAAATAAAACAAAACTAATAAAGGCAAATGTCCAAAAACTAGGATCACTTAAGTTGATTGCTGGTAACATAAAGTAATACAATAATAAAATTGAAACTATTCCAGTAATTATTTTTAAATATTTCATATCTCTACTCCGTTCTTAATGCTTCAACAGGATTTTTTCTGCTAGCAATAACAGCAGGAATTAAACCACCTATCAAAGTTAAAATTATAGCCACAGTAATTAAAATTAATACATGAAGTGGATTCATAACAGCAACATTATTTAAATCTGTTAAATCCTTCAATAAACTATTGATTGGAAATAACAATAATCTTGCTACTACTATACCAATTACTCCTGAAGTTAAACCGATTATAAATGTTTCAGCGTTAAATACACGACTGACATCTTTCTTTCTTGCTCCTAAACTTCTTAAAATTCCAATTTCTTTTGTTCGTTCTAAAACAGAAATATAAGTTATTATGCCAATCATTATTGAAGAAACAATTAAAGATATGCCAGAAAATGCAATTAATACCCAACTTATAGCATCCATAATATTAGATGATAATGTTGAAAAAGTATCGGCTAAATCTGTATAAATAATTTTTTCTTCATCTGGTTTATCTTTATTATATTCATTCAAATAATTCAAAATATTTTCCTTAGCCTTAAAGTCAACTGGATAAATATTTATTAATAATGGAATATCTTTCGCTCCTAAATATGCTAAAGTGTCATCTTTAGTAGCATTTTCGGTAAATTTTTCACCGGTTAAAATATTGTAATCTTCTTCTTGCTGTTTTAAAACTATTTTAGAATTTGCATTTTCATTGATAATATATTCAGCTAACTCATTAGAATATAATATATTTCCAGCGCCTTGACTCATACTCATTGCACTTACAATTTGTGGCAACATATTATCTTCTTTACCTCTTACTATTCCGACAATTTTTAAAGTTATTCCCTTGTCATATATTTTTTCATAATCCATATTAGGGATAAAATAATTATTTGTATTTATATAAAAATCGTCATTTAGTATTACTTTTATTTCTTTACCAATTAATTCATCAAATTGAATTTCTTCTTTATTTACATCTATACCCAAAGCTTCTAAAACGCTTTTTTCTAATCTGTTTTTTTCATTTACAGCGATTACGATTTCTGTTTTATCATTAGGAAAACTACCATCTAATAAATCATAAGCAGATTCTAAAAAACTTTGTTCATTTTGTTTTAATTGTTTTGGTAATGATATCATATTTAAATTATTAATATATTCAATTTTATCATTATTTTTTACTAACATATTTAAACCCATTGTTCTTAAATATGATATACCAACAACATCATCTTCATTAATTTCATCAATGTATTTTAAATATTCTTCTGTAAAAACATTTTTATGAATAAGTAATGACGAAGCCGTATCATAAGGATATATAACATTAGTATCTGGATAACTATCTGTTTTGTCCGGCGTTAATGTCATCATATCTTCAGCAGTCATTTCTGTTGCCTGTCTACTTATCGTAATTGGAAAACTTGATAAAGTATCTTTTTCAAATTTATTTATTTGCATATCAAAACCATTTGATAGTGAAAGTATAATTGAAATTCCAATAATACCGATACTTGACGCAAATGCTGTTAAAATAGTTCTGCCTTTTTTGGTTTTGATATTATTAAAAGATAAAGATAATGCTGTCAAAAAATTCATTGCTGTTTTTTTAATATTATATTTTTTATCAACTTTTTGCTTATCTAATTTGTTTGTATCGCTTATAATATTACCATCTTTTAATTCGATAATACGATTAGCATATGTATGAGCAAGTTCACTATTATGAGTTACCATAATTACTAATTTATCTTTGGCAATTTCCTTTATTAATTCCATTATTTGAACACTAGTTTTAGAATCTAATGCTCCTGTTGGTTCATCTGCTAAAATAACATCTGGATTATTTACTAATGCTCTAGCAATTGCTACCCTTTGCATTTGCCCACCAGATAATTGATTAGGTTTTTTATTTATATGATCTTCTAATCCAACCTTTTTTAAAACTTCAATTGCTTTTTGTCTTCTTTCTTTTTTTGAAACTCCACTTAAAGTCATACCTAATTCGACATTTGCTAAAATGCTTATATGACTAATTAAGTTGTAACTTTGAAAAATAAATCCGATACAGTTATTACGATATGCATCCCAATCTGTATCTTTAAATTTTTTCGTTGATTTATCATTGATAATTAAATCACCACTATCATAATGATCTAAGCCACCAATTATGTTTAATAGAGTTGTTTTACCAGAACCTGATTGTCCTAGTATAGCAACAAATTCACTTTTTCTAAACTTTAAACTTACATCGTTTAATGCAACTTGCGTAAAATCTGCAACTTTATAACTTTTTTTAATATTTTTTAATTGTAACATTTTATTTTCCTTTCTCATAAATATTTTATACTTGTCTAATTGATTTGTCAATTTATTTATTGTATAATTATGTTGGTGATTATAATGAAAAGATTAACAGTTATTGAATATTCAAATGACACTTCATTAGTTAGTTCTATTTTATTTTTAATTTTTGGTATTATTTTATTTACAAATCCAAGTGGTATATTAAATTTTATTTCTTATATCGTTGGGGGAATATTAATTATTATTGGTATATTTAACATTTTAAGTTACCGTAAAATTTTGAAAAAACTTAATATTGACCAAAAATACAAATTGATTTTAGGAGTCATTTTAATTATATTCGGTTTGTTTGTAATTTTGTTTTCTTCTTTAATTGAAATGACTATTCGGTTAATTTGTGGAGGATGGATTTTATATTCTGGCATTATAAGATTAATTGAAACATTAAATAACAAAGAAAATAAAGTTTCGTTTATTAGTAGATTAATTGTTTCAATTTTATTAATAATTTGTGGTTTTTATGTAGCAATAGAAACTAATTTGATTTTTTCAACTATTGGACTATTTATCATTATATATGCAATATTAGAAATAATTGGATTTATATTTTATAAGAAAAAGTTTTAAAATATGATTGATTCTATTTTGAATCTATATCAATTTTAAAACTTTTTTATTCGGTTTCTTCTAATTCTTGATAACTATCTGTATCAGCATCGGTTCCAACACAATTATAACAACTTAAATACCCATCGTCAGATACAGGCAAGTTTTGCAATACAAAATTACCGATTGGAAAAACTAAAAATACAACTACTGCAGCAATAATTCTTTTTATAATACTTTTACTTAATTTTTTAGTATCAACATCACCTGAAGCAATTGTTTTAACAACATCAATCATTATAAATATTATTAATATTACAGGAACAGCTATTCTTGCAATATTTAATAATGTTTTAAAAACACTTATTATATGCATTATATCTGGATCACTACATGCTTCAATACAACTTAATATCATATTTAACCTCCTACGATAATATAATTATATCATATTTTCATTTCATTTTATATTTTTTTATATGATTATTGATTTTTTCTCTTTCTTCACAATATACAAATGGTATTAAACTAGAAATCACTGCTTCACTATCAACTATTTCACGATCATATAGTCCAGATGTTAAATATCCCATTATTCCTGATTTTTGTTTATTATTAGAAATTTTTAATATTTCTTCTATAACTTTATTTAATGATCCGCAATTTTTAACAAACTCAAACATTGTCTTTGTAAGTCGTATCCCTAAAGATTTACCTGTTGATTTTTCACCATACTTATCTTCAATTATACAATAAGTTACAACAAATGGTAGCCCATTTTCATCTAATGAAAATCCTCCTTCTATCGAACATAAATAATCATAGTAAATATTATTTTCTATAGCTATTCCTTTTAAATTTTTGTTTCGATTTTCAGCACCCCTTATTATTTCATAGCCAATAGGCTTACTGTTAGTATCAGATTCAACAGCGAATGATAAAATTTTAAAATTATCGATATTTAATTTTTGTAATCCTATTTCTAGTGCTCTTTTTTTTGATGGATTTTTGCTTCCCAATAAAAATATCATTTAAACCACCTTTTATTATTAAAAAAATTCAAATAAAAATTTGAATGCTATTTTAAATATGGCAGGGGTGGCAGGAGTTGAACCCACATGAACGGTTTTGGAGACCGTCATTCTACCATTGAATTACACCCCTAAAACAAATACATATAAATTATAACACATATTTTAATTTATTACAATATTTTATAAATTTATTTTTAATAAATCTATGAATAATTAGTAAAAATGTTACATTTTTTAATAACTAATAATTAGTGAAAATGTTACATAAATAAAAACCAAAA
>CALVKO010000026.1 GCA_944332725.1 uncultured Bacilli bacterium | reverse complement strand
AATTCTACCCTTTTTTAGTATATTTATTTAAAAACTTGTTTTTTATTTAAGTATTTTGAATGTAATAGCATAAATAATTTTAAAAATTATGGTATTTTATGTGAAAAAAAAGTAAAACTTTTATTGTTTTACTACTTTTGTATACAATTATCACTATCTGTACCAGAAATAAAGCAATCAACACATCCCCATACATTATCATTATCATCACCGGCTACTAAACTAAGAACCAATTGTACAATAACAACTACAAAGAAAACAACTGCTGCTGCAATCATTCTTTTAATAAATGTTTGCCAGCCTTTTTTTATTTCATCTTCTTTTTGTGCCATAACTGCTTTTCCTAAATCTAACATTCCAAAAATAATTAATAATATTGGAACACCAATTTTAATAAGTGTTACAATTGTACTAGTTAAAGTTGGTAACATAGAGGCAAATTCAAATTCACCAGTTCCACATGTATAAAGTGTATCTAATATAAACATAATATCTCTCCCATCTACATACCATTCTACAATATTTTTGTTAATTTGTCAATTTATTTGACAATTATTATTTACAAAACAATCTATACAATTAACTTCATAATTTTCAGCAACCAAACCAATTATGAACTTCACAAAAACAATAACCAAAAATACTATCATTCCAATTAATAATCTTTTAAAAAATGTTTGCCAGCCTTTTTTTATTTCATCTTCTTTTTGTGCTACAACGGCTTTTCCTAAATCTAACATTCCTAATATAATTATCAACAAAGGAACGACTATTTGTATTACTAATATAATAAGACTAGTTATTTGAGCTACTACATATGGCATAGTTACATTGCCACAAGTAATTTTTTGATACGTATCTAATATAAACATAATACTCACCTAAAACAAACCAAATATTTTCTTTCTTTTTTCAGTTTCTTCCGTTCCTTGTTGTTTTAAGAATCCTAGTTTTGCTAAAAATGTATCCATAATTGCTATATTTTCATCTCTTTCATTTAAAGGTGGCATGTTAAAGAAAAACTTTGCCTTTGCCTCATATTGTAATTCTAAAACATCTTTTGAGCTTAATAAACTTTTGTTTAAAATTACTTTTCTACCTGACAATTCTTTAAAAGCATCACGTTTAATATTCATTAATCTATTCAATTTAATTGTTGTTGGTTCAACTAAATAAATAACTTCTTGAACCATTCCAAGTGCAACTGGATTATTGTTAACATCAATAATAATTGCATCTTTATCTTTATTTTTTTCTATAAACTTCCCCAAATCACGATTAGATACACTATATAACAATTTATTATTAAAATAGTTGAATTGATTGTTATCAACTTCTACTCCAATAACATTATAATTTTTTTTGAGTTCTTTTACCATCATATGGCAAAATGTAGTTGCTCCTGCTTCATCTGTAACATTTTTAATTCCAATAATTCTACAATAATCAACTTCTGTTCCTTGGTATATAACATTGCTTTGTTCTGTATCATCTAATTGATGATATTGCGCAACATCACGATAACTATTAGGATTATTATACAAATATAAAATCCCCTCTATATTTCGAGTAAAATTATAAATTCCCATTGATATTAATTTTGACAAATATCCAGGTGTAGAAGATTCTTCACTATCATCTAATAATAAAATTAATTTTTCCATGTCTAATGAAATAGACAATTTTTGTAATGTCTTTATATCAGTATAATCTTTTAGAGCAGTAATATCTAAAATCATACGTTGATAATAGAAATTTTTAAACATTTCCACAATTTGATCAACATCATATTGACCTTCTAATGTTTTTATAATATCTATATTTAAATTTGTTAATAGTTCTTTTTTTTGATTACAAATTATTACATTCATTTATCCTTCTACCTCACTTTTTTCAAATAAAATTCTTGTTTCACCATATAAAGGAATTTCTATAAACCCACTTATAATTGGAAAATCAAAATGAATAAACACTTTTACTCCATAATACTTTCCTTTAGAGGTGTTATATTCATATATACAATATCTATATGAACTATTATTTGGAAGTGGTTGGGTTCCATTATGAGAATCACAAGTTTTATTAAGCATCAAATAATATCCTATATTTGATAAATTTTCATCAATTTGAGATTTCGCAGTTGCATTATATCCATCATTTCTTTCAATTATATCAATTATTTTATTTCTAACTTTAAATCCCTTAGAATATGCTAAAGATCCTACTAATAACACTATAAAAACGCTTACAAATATAATTATTAAATTAAAGACCATGGTGGTACCCATTGCTTCTTTCATATTTTACCTCCAAATCTATGACTCTAATGGTTTAGTAGACGTAAACTTATATATTTTATTAGTTCTAGTAAATACAGGTATGTTTAAAATATTTATAATTGGCAAATCCAATTTCATATATGTTAGTACTCCATAAGAATAATAATTATTAACTTTTGGTGTTTCAGTTTCAATATAAACACAATAATTGTAATTATATTCTAAAGCATCAACCAAAAACATATTATTATATTTTTCTTTACAATTAGCATCTTCCAATGAATATCCAAAACTACTTAAAATTCTATCAATCTCAGCTTTTGACATTTCATTATATCCTTCAAATTTTTCTATAGCATGGACTATTCTATTATTAACCTTAAAAGCTTTATAGTAACTTAAGGTTCCAGAAATAAAAGCAAATATAACAATTATAAAGAATATGACTAGATTATATAAAAAAGCATGTCCAATTGAGCTTCCCATATTAACACCTACCTTGCTTATAAAATAATTATACTATATTTTGTTTTTTAAAGCAATGTTTTTTATGATTATAAAATATAAAAATTATAGTAGAAATAATACTTATTATAATACCATACTTAAATGTATCTATTTTATATACTAATTCAATTGTATGTTCACCATCAGGAATATCAACACCTAAAAATGCATCAAATAATTTAACTGTTTCAACTTTAGTTCCATCAATATAAATGTTCCAATATTCACTATAAGGAATAGAAAAAAACATTGTTCCAGCACCTTCTACATTTCCTTTAATATAATTTTCATTAAATTCTGTTATTTTCATTTGATTAGATTGTAATTTTTTTATTTCTTGCTCATATAAATCATAGTCAAAATTATAAGCATACAATTTTACATTTTTTAAAGTGTTATTTTTATCATTTATTCTTAAAGTTATATCTCCATCATATATGTCTTTTAATATTGCTGATGTTCCAATAACATCGCCTTTACTTCGCGAAAAGGTACCGCTTAATTTATCGTCTAAATAAATTTCAAAAATAGCAGAATCCTCATATTCAAAATAAATATTCAAATATTTACTTTCATTATTTAAATTTTTTATTTTATATTCATATTGATTTATTTTTTCTATAGGAATTTCTATAAAGAATTGCTCGTTAGTATTGTTCATAGAATTTAAAACATATTGTTGACACTCAAAAACAGAACTACAATCTAAACTATTTTTTGCATTAGAAGATACAAAAAATCCTAAATTTAAAGCATTATTATTTTTATATATTTTATTTTCACCATAGTTTCCTAACAATTCATCTTTACTATTTTTGTCAGCATAATATTTTATACCTAAAATTGAATTGATAATTTCATAATTTTCAAAACTATAATTATTACTTTTCATATAATATCCAATCTTATTAAAAAAATTATACATATCATATGATATTGTTGAAACAAATGTGGTTGCTCCACGATATCCGTAAAACAAATTTTCATTAAATTCTATATCATCTAATTTTGAAAAATCCATTCGATAAAATTGTTTTTCATCTTTTGTTATTATATCAAATATTTCACCTAAATTTCTATTATAATATAAATTCTCATCAACCATCATTGGTATACATTTATAATATAATAAACCATTTAAAAATAATTCAATCATCAATACTAAATATAAAATAGACATTTTTTTAAAGTATATCAATATTAAATATAAAATTACAAAAAATAAACTTAAATATATGTAATTCATATTTATGTAATCTGAAAAAATACAACAAAATGCTAAGACAAAAATTAAATATAAAACTAAAAAATAATATTTTTTATCAATAAATTTAATATTTTCAAAACTTTTATAACATATTGTTATAATAAATATGTCTATCAAATACACAAATCTAAATTTATATCCTGTTGGAATAGAAAATGCATGCCAAAATGTATTTAATGGTTCTAAAAAAATAAATAATACCATTATAAATAAAAATATTGCTGTTTTTTTCTTTTCTGTTTTGTTTATTTTTTTATTAATGAAATAAAAAAACAATAAAATAAGTAAAAACATACTTACATACATTCGTGGGACTGTATAATTTAAAACAGATTCATTATGATTATTCCACATAAAAAAACTAGAAAAAAAACTAATTGGATTACTACTAAAATTAAAATTAAATTCAAAATTTTTATTTGTATTTAATATATTAACTAATCCTGTAAAGTTAGTACACATTGTCATTAATCCTGCTAAAAAAGATGTAATAAAAAATGTCTTAATTACTTTTAATTTACTATCTTTTTTGAAACTTAATTTATAAAAAAAATAAAGTACTGAATAAAAGCAGATTAAATATCCTATATAATAATTAGTAAAAATAACTAAAAATAATGTTATTCCATATAATAATGGTTTGTCTTCATTAATAATTTTATCTATTCCAAGTAAAACTAAAGGGGCTAAAAAATAAGCATCCAACCACATTATCTGTAAATAATTTGCTATTATAGCAGAAGATAGTGCATAACATATAGAAAAAAATATATTATAATTATTTTTTTTAAAAGTATGATTTAAATAAACGCACATTGTTAAACCACACAAACTTATTTTAATTAAAATTGTAAGTACAATAAAAATATATATATTTTCATAAGAAATAAATTTTATTAATAAATTAGATAATGGCATTAAATAATATAAAAATATATCATAAAAACAAGTACCAATACCTACTTGAAAAGTATAAAATAAATTATTGGTTCCATCTAGTATTCCTTTTAAAAAATATAAAAAAGGATAATATTGTGCTGCTAAATCGCTGGTTAATAAAGTAGTTATTGAAAAATAACCCAAAATATAATAAACTAAAAATAAAATAATAAAAGTAATAATAAAAGATAAAATATAATTGTTTTTTTTCATAAATACCACCATTTTATTATAAAGAAAAAGACAAATAAATTTGTCTAACTTGCATCGGCATTTGATACACAAGCATCATAAGCAGATTGATTAAATAAGCTTTGATTGTTACTTCCTTCAGAACAAGATCCGCCTTTCCAAACGCCTCCATTATCAGTACAACAAGTTCTCTTTGCTGTATTTGACATTAATGAAGTAACAAGTGGAATTGCAATTGCTGCTATAACACCAATCAAAATAATTGTAATAACTGTCATATTTGCTTCACCTGCAGCTTCTTTCATTATTTCACCACCTATCTAACCCTATAGTTCTATTATAACACATTTTTAACAAATTTATCAATAGTTCATCATCATCATCATTGATAATAACATTAAAAGCATAATTCCACCACCTGTAACAAATAACATTACCATTGTTCTTTTTTCCATTGCTTCTAATCTTTCAGTATATTTTTGCTCTCTTGATTTATTCTGTAAATTCGATACAGTTCTTGAAAACATCATTAATTGTTCTTGCTTTCTATCTTGATTTCCCAAACTTAAACGATACAATAATCTCATCATGCGCATAGAATCTCTAACAGGATATTCTTTAGCAAAATCCATATATGGCTCAACAGTCATATCACCTGCTTCAATTTTAGAAACCAATGCTTGCAAACCAGTTTTAAAAATTTCAGGTGCTTGATCAATTGACTTAGATAATGCAACGGGAACTGTGTAATGTTGAACTAATATTTCTAAACTCTTTAAATAATATGGAAGCATTAAATTAATATGATGAAGATTTCTCTTATAATATGATTTTAAAGATGAATAAGGTTGTTTAAATATCAAAAATCCAACTATTATGCAAAATAATACATAAACAAATTGCATTTGTGATAAAAACAAGAAGAACATTGCCACCATACCTATTAATCCATTTCTTACACGTTGACCAAACATTTTATTTACATCAATATCAACACCATACTTTAATTTTAATAAAAATTCATAATCTGATTCTAATAAAAATTTAAATAAAGGTTGGATTTCTTTTATAAATTGATTTGGCTCAACAACTTTATTATAAATAATTATCACAAATACTATAATAGTTATAATTAAAAATATCATTATTCAGCACCTACATTCTCATTATAAAATTTTTCGCCAGCTAATAAAAAATATGTGTTTATTAAAATTATAGTATGTAGCAAAAGTTGAATGTACCATATTTTTAGCATTTCAATATAGGTTTCTGTTCCAAGTAAAAATTGGACTAACATTACCATTAGATACAAAACTATTCCAAATTGTAGAAATTTTTTATGAAATATTGCTCTATCGATTCTATCTCTATAAACGCCTTCAACAAGCATATCTATATCTTGAGACATATTTTCCAATGACTCCGAAGCATCTCTAGCTCCCTCATTTGTTATCTGAAAAAATAATTGATGCATATTTCTTACAATATAATAATCGTATTTTTCATTCATAAAATTAATAGATTCATCAATAGTACCATTTCTATATGCCATATCTATCATTGTCTTTACATCACTTTTTACCGGATCTTCTAAAACACCAGATTCATATACTCCTTCAAGAGATTTAACGAAACTTTGTGTCGTTGCAAATTCCATGATTGTATTAGTCGTATATACTTGAATTTGTTCAAAAATAAATTCACTATATAGTCTTTTACAACGTAAATACGCTAAATAAGGTATTACCATTACAGAAGCTATAATATAGACTATACACCAAATTAGATTATAAAAATACAAATATGAAATAACTGCTGAAGCAACTGCAAAAACAGATATTTGGATTGCATATTGCCTAGGTGTATATTCTTGTCCTAATTCTTTTACTTTTTCACGAACAATTCTAAACGAATATGGTGCATATCTTTCATATACGGTAGTAACTTGATTTGTTATATATTTATAAACATTATCTCCAGTATTTATCCTATATACATATATAAATAATATTATAATAGAAATAATAACAAATATTGTTGCTGTCATTTATTACCCCTCCCATCAAACAGGATTTAAAATTGTTGGATTTTGTGATTGTGAATTTGAAATTACTGGATTTTGTGGTTGTGGATTTTGTACGATATTTTGATTTAAATTAGAATTAACAAAAGTATTTGGTTTTTTATTTTCTAATTTATCATATTCTGGATTAATAAAATTTGCCGGCAAAGAAACTCCTTGACCTTCAATGTAATCTATTAAATATTTACTTGGATTTTTTCTTGAAATCATACCCTCTGGTGTTTTTTTATAAATCGTATTATATTTTGCTTCGTTATCTTCAGTTACATAAAATTCTGTAACTTCTGCAACTTCACGAATAAATTTTTTGGTTTCTCTATCTTGTCGACCACGTATTAAAACGCCAAGTTGAACATATCTGTAAATAGATTTTAAAAATTGATTGATTTCTTGATTTGTCTCTAATAAACTATACATACGATTTGGAATTGATGCGGCCTTGTCAGCATGAATTGTAGACAAAATATAATGTCCAGAAGAAATTGAATTTCTTACTGCCATAACTGCTTCAGCACTACGTACTTCTGATAATAAAATCCACTTTGGATTTTGACGCATACATGCAACTAAAACATCACTATATGAAGCAATATTATTTGTTTTCATAGCAACTATATCACGATGCGGAAAAATTTTATCTAAATGTAATTCTAGAGTATCTTCAATCGTAATTATTTTTTCATCTGCTCTTGTTTTAGAAGCTAAATATTTAACAAATTCTGTTTTACCTGAACCAGTTTCACCACATACCATAATATTGCAATGTGCTAAAACACATTGAACTAAAAAATCATGGACATCTAAAGTAATATATTTATCAGCAATAATTTTATCTTTTTCCAATCTTATTTTAGCAGGTGTTTTACGAATAACACATGCAATCCCATTACTAGCAACTGAATCATGAATAAAATTCATACGCAATTCGGCACTCTCTGAATCAAGAAATGGATGGGCAGCATTAAATGATTTACCCATAACATTTGAACATTGAAATGCTAATTTTTCCATCATTACATTGTTAATATTAGGATTTTCAATTCTGAAAATACCTTGTGATAAGGTCTTCAAATGAATTTGACCATTATTACCATATGATATATCTGTTATGTCATCATTTTGTAAATATTCTGTTAATGGGCCAAAATCAATTTGGGAAAATAAATTATCATTCATATTGACCGCTTTCCACTTCTGGAGTTTGAGGTGTATCATCAGTATCAGTAAATGTTACTGTATTACTTTCAATAAAGTCTACTAATTCTTGACGATCTACAACCAAATCACCCTCAATAGGAATTGTACCACCATAAGGAACCGGGAATAATTCTACACCAAAACTTTTTAAATACTCCGTCTTTTTTAACAATACAAATACATCCTCAGGCACACCAAACAATAACGTTGCTGGTGTTCTATTTACTGTTGAATCTTCAAAAACATTTTGACCTGCACTATCTTTTACGGCTAAAACTTCAACTTGAGCAAGTAGTCTTCCAACCATAATTTGACCACTTTCATCAACTGCTTTCATAAAAATATCTATTTTATTTCCTGGAAAAATTGAATTTCCATATGTACTAGCAGTAGTTACTGATAAAGCATATGGTCTTTCACCATCTTTTACTGCTGTAAAAGCAGAATCCGGTAATTTATCTTCTGAAACTAAAACATCACTATAAAACATACTTCCCGCTGGAATAACAGTATTTACATTTGAATACATGCCAACAACATTTGCCTTATTTCGTTGAACGTTTTGATTAACAGCAATAGATGGTACCTCAATATATGTAATCATATCATCAGTAATTAAAGTACGAGGCTGTATTGTCTGTCTTGCAACTGGTATTTGTACTGGTTTAACTTGGCCTTCTATTGTTGAATTATACCCCCAATATAATAAACCCAAAATAACAATAACTCCAATTATCGTTATAGTATTTTTATTTGTAATAATTTTTTTTAATGAAATTAAAATATTATTCATATAATCATCCCTTTCTATTCTACATCTGGAGTTTCTAAAATTGCATCTAACTCATTTGATATTTCAAATTCTAAAATTTCACCAGTTAAATTAGTTGTTTCAGCACTACTTACTCTAATACTTACTTTAGGAGGCATTTCATTTATATCAAAAATTTCAACTTTATATGTATTAGCTAATGTTGCGCTTTCAGCAAATCTTCTTAAAAAATTTTCAGCAAATTTTTCTCTATCAATTCTTATAATACCTTCATCTCTATATGATGCCAAGTCTAAGGCATCATACATCGCAGCTTCTGTTGCTTCTTTCAACAAATGATAATTATGTTCGTCAGTATTTGTAACTGATTGGAAAAATAAAATGAAGAATATTGCAACTACACCTGCGCTAACAATAGCCACCCCCCAAAAAGATTCTTTCATATTTTCACTCCTAACTATAAATGCTATCTCGTTTATTTCTAATATAAGCCATACAAAGAATCGTTATACCTAAAATAATTAATATCAAATAGTAATATTCTGTTAAAAAAAGTATAATATAATGAAACACCGAATCATTATCAACTTCCTTTTTGGATTTTTCTTGTTCTTCTTCTTTTACTTTTTTATATTCGTTAACTTTATTTACAAATGTATTATAATCAAGATTATGGCTTGACCATTTTTGACATAGACTATATTCAGAAGCACCAACACAAATAGGATTATTGTAATATTCATTATATTTAGGTAAAGTAATTCTAATTGTATACAAAACTGTATCCATACAATCAGTATCATTTGGATAAAAATTATATACTATATTTTCTCCACTATTATAGTTTTTTAATACAATTTCACCAGTTTTGTTTTTATACGTTTTTCCCGTATTTGAGTCAACAAAATAAATATCTTTAGTTAAATTTGTCAAAGTTATATCAAATAAAGCAACATCATCAACTATTTTATATTCATAGCTATAATTTATATTAGCTGATATTTTTTTCATTTCTGCAATATCACTATACATACATTTAGCGTGGATATTTTTTGTTGGAATAAGTAAAAATAAGAAAATTAACCACAGTATCTTTTTCATTTTCACCTCTCTATTATCTAATTATATCACAATTATTTCATTTTTGAAATTATTTTAATACATATTCATAAGTTTTATCTCTAATTGTGAATATAAATGAAATATTATCTGCTTTTAGGACATCATCAATTACCTCAATATAGTATACATCTGTTTGGCTTAATTTCTTACTGTTAACCTCTTTGAATTCTATCGGATGATTTTTTTTATCTCCATTAATTGTATAACTCAAACTACCATATTTTTGGATAAAATCATATAAATCATAAATTCCATTTAGTTTTTTTTCACTTTGGAAAGAACCACTAACTTTTAATAAAGCCTTATCATAATTAGAGTTAACTGTTGGAACAACATATTCATATGAATTAAAACATTTTCCATTTACACAATAATTATAATTTAATTTATATTTTTTTTGAATATCAAAAGCATTTATTATTAACTTAGCATTTTTTAAAATGCTATCGTTAAAATCTAATTCGTTATTTATTTTTTCAGTTGTTTTTTCATTTATTCCAAATAGATTTTGATACTTTATTTTAATTTTTGTATTTTTAAATTCACCATTTTTATCGTAACTATTTTTATCAACATAATTAAATGTAATCTCTTTATCTATTAATTCTTTTGGAAGTTGATATACTAAAATTTTCTCCTCATATTCTTGGCCAATTTCTTCACCTTGATAAACATAACCGAAATCTGAGAAACTATCTTTATATTGTACTGTTGGAGTATAAATATAATTATCAATGACTATTTTTGTTGTAGCAATATCCAAAGACTGTTTGTCATTTGTATTACTTTTTATATTTATTCTTAATATTAAGTAGTAATCTTCAGTCAAAGTTTTACCTTTATAATCGGTATTAGTTAAATAACTATCTAAAACACTCAATGTGAAATTATTACCGGTAAAATAAGCGTTTTGATTTATAATTGTTTCTTTTCTAAATATAGATATACCAATAAAAATAACAATTATCACACCAAAACTAGATATTATAATATTGGCAATCTTTTTATTTTCTTTATAAGCATATTTTATAAATCTTATTTGTTTTCTAATATTACGTACTAATTTATTGCTATCAAAATTAAGTTGAACTTCAACTTCTTCACGATCTTGTTCTGTAATGTTTATTTTTTTTAAATCAGCATCAAAATCAAATTTTTTAACATCAAATCCAGTTGCTCTTATAAAAACAATTACAATTTCAATTAATTGAATAATAAATCCAATCATTATTAAATCTCTAATTAATAAAATTGTTCGGCTATCAATTATATTATTCGAAAGACTAACTAAAGTAGTCCTAGAAAGCTGTAATACAACCGTGTTATAAGCAAAAACAGAAATCAATATAATGTAAAACAAATAACTCTTTTTCTTTACAATCATTACAACTAATATAACAACTGCTACACCTATTATTAAAATTGGAGCAATTTGAAATAAACTTGGTAATAATGGAGTTACTAAATCTTGTCCTTGAACATTTATAATAATAGAACTATATTCATTAAAAAAATCTAATAATTCTTTTGTTTTGTATATTGAATAACACATCAAAACAGCCAATATTAAATGCATTAGCTTGAAATGTTTAATAAAAAAAGCATAAGGTTTTCTAAGTATCATACGTACCCCACCTTTATTCTTAAATAAATTATATAATATTTTATCTTTTAATTCAATACAAAAAGAAAAAAAGATAAAACTTTTTACAAATTGGCTGCCCTAATTAGATTCGAACTAATGATTACGGAGTCAGAGTCCGCCGCCTTACCGCTTGGCCATAGGGCAATGTACAAATTATAATTTTTCATATAATTTGTATAATTTATCGCACTTTTCTTTATTCATCGCTTGAGTATCTTTTAATCGATATTTAATTTTTAATTTTTCATATTTTGGTACACCAATAGTTGTATAAGGTAAGAATTCTACTTTTTCAATATCATATTTACTTAAAAATTGTTTTAGTCTTTTTATATAATCTTCATTATCATTTATATTTGGCACTATGACCTGTCTTATCCACAGTCTTTTTTTTAATTTTTTACATAAATCTAAAAATTCAAATGATTCTTTTATTTTTTGGCCTGTCATAAATTCATATTCTTCATCTTCCAATGCTTTTATATCCATCATTACTAAATCTGTATATTTTAATACTTCTTCATTTTTAGTACCACCAAATCCTGCTGTATCTAAACAAGTATGAATACCATTTTGCTGACACTTTTTTAAAATATCAATTAAAAAATCTGATTGTAACAACGGCTCGCCCCCTGAAAAAGTTACCCCACCATCATTACCAAAATAATTTTTGTATTTTAATATTCTTTTTAGTAATTCATCAGTTGTTATTTTTAATCCTTTTTGTAATTCCCAAGTTTCAGGATTATGGCAAAATAAACATCTTAATTTACATCCTTGCATAAATACAACATATCTAATGCCCGGCCCATCGACCAATCCCATTGTTTCTATTGAATTAATATATCCTTCCATTATACACCTTCATGGAATGTTCTACTAATAACTTCTAATTGTTGTTCTTTACTCAATCTATTAAAATGAACTGCATATCCAGATACTCTTATCGTTAAATTAGGATAATCATCAGGATGTTTCATTGCATCAATTAACTGTTCTCTATTTAAAACATTGACATTTAAATGATGAGCACCCTGTTTAAAATAGCCATCTAATATATTTACTAAATTATTTATTCTTTCTTCATCGCTATGTCCTAAAGCATTAGGTATAATAGAGAAAGTATTAGAAATACCATCTTGGCACACATCTTTATAAGGTATTTTAGCTACTGAGTTTAATGATGCTAAAGCGCCACTATTATCTCTACCATGCATTGGATTTGCTCCAGGTGCAAATGGTTCTCCTTTTTTTCTACCATCTGGAGTTGTTCCTGTTTTTTTACCATATACAACATTTGAAGTTATTGTTAAAACAGATAAAGTATGTTTAGCATTTTTATATAATGGATGTTTTTCTAGTTCTTTAATAAATCTTTTTACAATATCCACAGCAATACTATCAACGCGGTCATCATCATTACCATACTTTGGATAATCTCCTTCAATTTCAAAATCAATTGCTATACCATTTTCATTTCTTATTGGCTTTACTTTAGCATATTTTATTGCTGATAAAGAATCTGTAGCAACTGATAATCCTGCGACACCAAAAGCCATTAAATGCTCAACATTAGTATCATGTAATGCCATTTGTGATTTTTCATATGCATATTTATCATGCATATAATGAATAATATTCATTGCATCAACGTAAGTTTTAGCAATTTTTTCTAACATATTATAATATGCATTTTTAGTTTTTTCATAATCTAAAATTTCATCAGTTATTTTATCTATACCTTCGACAACTAATTTACCGCTAATTTCATCAATTCCGCCATTAATAGCATACAATAATGATTTAGCTAAATTGCATCTTGCACCAAAGAATTGCATTTGTTTTCCTACTTTCATAGCAGATACACAACAAGCAATAGCATAATCATCACCATAAATTGGTCGCATTACATCATCATTTTCATATTGAATAGCATCAGTTAAAATAGATATCTTAGCGCAATATTTTTTAAAGTTTTCTGGTAAATCATTTGACCATAAAACTGTTAAATTTGGTTCAGGAGAAGATCCTAAATTAATTAATGTATGCAAATATCTAAAACTATTTTTTGTAACTAAACTTCTTCCGTCTAATGTCATTCCGCCAATAGACTCAGTTACCCAAGTTGGATCTCCAGCAAATAATTCATTATATTCCGGAGTCCTTAAATGTCTTGCTATTCTTAATTTTATAACAAATTGATCAATAATTTCTTGAGCATCTTTTTCGTCGATTTCATTATTTTTTAAATCTCTTTCAATATAAATATCTAAAAACGTAGAAGTTCTTCCTAAACTCATTGCGGCACCATTATTTTCTTTGATAGCAGCTAAATAACCAAAATATAACCATTGAGTTGCTTCATAAGAGTTATTAGCAGGTTTTGAAATATCAAAACCATATTTTAAAGCCATACTTTTTATTTCATTTAATGCTTTTATTTGCTCGCTAACTTCTTCTCTTAATCTTATTGTTTCTTCATTTATTTCTGTTATAAATTTTAAATCTTTTTGTTTTTGTTCTATTAAATAATCTATTCCATATAAAGCAATTCGACGATAATCTCCTATTATTCTTCCTCTACCATATGCATCAGGTAGTCCAGTTAATAATCCTGCACTTCTTGCTCTTTTAATTTCTTCAGTATAAGCATCAAATACACCATCGTTATGAGATTTTCTAAATTCTTTAAAATTTTTATCTATTGTTTCATCTAATTTGTATCCATATGACTCTAAAGAACTATGTGCCATTCTGATACCGCCATATAAATTCACAATTCTTTTTAATGGCTTATCAGTTTGTAATCCTACGATTATTTCATTTTCCTTATCAATATAACCAGGTTTAAAATTATCAATTCCAGAAATTATTTTAGTTTCAACATCTAATATTCCATTTTTTAATTCTTTTTTAGTAAGTTTATTAATTTTATCTAAAATTATTTTCGTTTTTTTAGAAATACCTTTTAAAAATGATTCATCACCTGTATATTCTGTATAATTATTTAATATAAAATCTTCTACATTAATTTCATTTTTCCATTTTTCGCCTTTGAATCCATTCCAAGCATTCATTTTTCTACCTCCATCTTGCATATATAAGTATATCATATTTTTATTAAATGTTAACATTTTTTTAATTTTTTTATTTTTGCTTGTCATATAGATAAAGAAAATTTAAAAACTGAAATTTATAAAAAAAACGAACTATTCGTAATTAAGTTCGACTAATTTACCTATGGTGCCGTTGAGGAAGTTATCTACAACTTTTACCAAAGGTAATTGATATATGAATCAATCACTACATACATT
>CALVKO010000025.1 GCA_944332725.1 uncultured Bacilli bacterium | reverse complement strand
TTCAAGAGGAAGTTTGCTTTTTATTTTGAAAATTAAAATAGTTAGGTTGCGGACATAGTCTGCCGTATGATATAATTATTTTATAAAGGAGAGAATTATATGGAAAAAGATCCATTTAAAACCGATAAACCTCTTTACGATTATAGTATTAAGTATGATGTATCACATTTACCTAATGAATTAAAAGAAATAATAAAAGAATTAGAAAGTTATGATAAAATTGGTGATTGGTTTAGTTATGATATGAAATTTCCACAATTAGATATTATAGCAAAATCATATTGGCGTAATAACATAATTACAGAATATGATTATAAAACACTTTTAAAAAAATATGGAGGCATATATGATTAGAATAGAAAACTTTGATTTATTAATTCCTAGTGGTATAAGTTATGGTGGTCATGGTGGAAGTAAAAAAGGTATCATTATAAATAATGAAAGATGGTTTTTAAAATATCCTAAATCTACAAAAAGCATGGATGTTAAAGGACTATCTTATTCAACGACACCATTATCAGAATACATTGGATCTCATATTTATGATTCAATAGGATTGGAAACACACAAGACAAAATTGGGAATTGCTAATGGTAAAGTAGTAGTTGCTTGTAAAGATTTTCTAGATAATAATGAAGTAATAATTGATTATAATTCTATTAAAAATGAATATGATGAAAATGTGGAAAAAGCTATGGAAAATTTATCATCTAGCTCTAACATTGATTCAAATCACGATTTAGAAGAAGTACTACTTATGATGGGGAAAAATCCTTATTTTAAATTATTTCCAGAATTAAAAGAAAGATTTTGGGATATGTTTATTATTGATGCTTTTATTAATAATAACGATAGAAATGAAGGTAATTGGGGCTTAATTCTAAATAAAGAGACTAATAATTTACGATTAGCGCCTATTTTTGATAATGGTGCAGCCTTTTATAACAAATCAAGTGATGATAAATTAAAGTCAATTTATTTTGATGAAGTTAAATTTAAACAATCGGTATATGATAGTGCTATTTCTATTTATAGAGAAAAAGGAAAGTTAATAAATCCTTTAAAATATATTGAAAATATGAAAAACGAAGATTGTAATAAGGCATTATTAAGAATATTTCCAAAAATCGATATGAATAAGATAGTAGATATATTTAATGAAATACCAGAAGAATATGATAATCTTGTAATACTTAGTAAAATTCAAAAAGATTATTATTTAAAATCATTAAAATATAAATATGATATATTATGTTCAGTTTATAAAAAAATTCACTTTAATTAGTGAATTTTTTAGATCTTAATTTTAATAAAATTATAAGAAATAAAATAATGGTGATTGGAATTATAATAATTAAATTATTAATAAAAAATTTGATTAATGAAAATGATAATTCACCATTATAAATTATCGGAATAGTTGCTAATAGTTCGTTATCTAATTTAATATTTAATGTTCCTATCTCTCCTTTATTAGTAAAATAATCTATTATATTTAATCCGTTATAATCATATATTAAGTCATCTTTAGTAATAGTATTATTTAAATATTTAGAAATTGTTTTATCAGCTTTAATTTCTAATTTATCTTGGTTACTATTTTTAGTTTCTAAAGTTAATAATGTATCATTTTTATTTACAATATTTATGTAACTATAATTACTACTATAATAATCATAAATCATATAAGCATCAATAAAATTTCCACCATTACTTTTAGGGTCAGCACCCGTTGTAATTAATAGATATTCTACACCATTTATATTAGCAATACTAGATAAACAATAACCTGCTTTATCGGTATAACCTGTTTTAGAACCATAAATATATTTTTGTTCTAAATTAAATCTATCAGTATATTGTAAAAAAGAACTTTTAAATGTTAAACTATTATCGCTAGTTGTATACTCTAAAGAAGTATATATTTTTTTAAATAAATCATTTTGTAAGGCATATTTCAATATAACACTTACATCTTTTACTGTGGAATAATGATTATCGATATCTAATCCCGTTGTATTTACAAAATTAGTGTTAGTTAAACCTAAATCATCTGCTTTTTCCTTCATCAATTTAATAAAATTTTCTTCGCTACCAGCTATATAATAAGATAATGTTTTAGCAGCATCGGCTCCTGATGGTAATAATAATCCATATAGTAAATCTTCATAAGTTACTTTTTGATTTAATCTAAAACCTGCAACAGCAGCATTTGCTTCAATTAAACCTTCTAATCCATAATATGGTATTGTAACTATTTCGTTGATATCTTCAATATTTTCAATAGCAACAATACCGGTCATTATTTTAGTTAAACTAGCAATATAAGTTTTAGTATCAGCATCTTTTTCAAATAGAATAGTATCATCATTCATATTATATAAAATAGCATTTTTGGAATTAATTTCTAAAGCATTAATATTGATTGGTATTAATAAAAATAAAAAAATTATTAAATATTTCATTTTTCCTCCACATATATTTCTTTTATAATTTCATATTTTATATTTAATTTATTTAAATTTTCTTTAGTAATTTTAACAATAAAATAAGGATTTTCATTAAATTTTTTTTCTACAATAATACTATTATTTAATTGATATTCAATTTGTTTAATATTAGAATAGTCAATATCTATTTTAATTAAATATCCTTCATTATATTTTTTAGTAATTATCACTTCTTTAGTAGCATTACTATACGCTCTAACTAATCCTCCAGCCCCTAATTTAATGCCACCAAAATATCTTACTACGATACATAAGACATGGTTTAGATTTTCTTTTTTTAAAACATTTAAAATAGGAAGACCTGCAGTTCCTGTTGGTTCACCATCATCATTTGCTTTTTCACTATTATCTAAAATATAAGCATAACAATAATGCGTGGCATCTTTATATTCCTTTTTAACTTTATCTAATAAATTATTTATTTCATTTATATTATCAATATAATAAATTAAAGCAATAAATTTCGATTTATTAATGATAATTGTATTTATGTTATCTATTACTGAAATCATTAAATCACCATTTTAATTATATCTTATTATTTAAAATAAGTCTAGAATGTGCTAAAATAGTAAATATGAAAAAGTTTAAAAAAATATATATTGAAATAACTAATGTTTGTAATTTAAATTGTACTTTTTGTTCTAAAGATAATAGAAAAAAACAAGAGATGACTTTAGAATCTTTTGAGCATATTTTAAAACAAATAGATAAATATACTGATTATTTATACTTACACATTAAAGGAGAGCCTTTATTACATTCTAAATTAAAAGAAATTTTAAATTTATGTTTTAAATATAATAAACAAGTTAATATTACAACAAATGGAACTTTATTAAGCGAAAAATATAAATTGTTAGATAAAGTTAGACAAATAAATATATCGTTACATAGTTTGAATGAAGAAAAATTAGAAAATGTTTTAAAATGTGGTGATTATTTAAGTAGTAAAGGAGTACAAATTGTTTACAGATTCTGGACAAATGATAATTTATTAAATCAAGTTTTAAAATATTATAATTATCAAGGAGAAATAACTAATAATTTTAAATTAAAAAATAATATATATTTAAATAAAGATAAAAAATTTACTTGGCCTAGTTTAAATAATGAATTTATATCTAATAAAGGAACTTGTTATGGATTGAAAACTCATTTAGGTATACTAGTAGATGGGATAGTTGTTCCTTGTTGTTTAGATACTGGCATAATTAATTTAGGCAATGTATTAAAAGAAAATTTTAGTGATATTTTAAATAAAGAAAGAACTAAAAATATTATAACTAATTTTAACAATAATAAATTAGTAGAAGAGTTATGTCAAAAATGTGATTTTAGGAGGTGATAAAATGATTAAAGAAAAATTATCCTTAGTACCGCAAAAACCAGGGTGCTATTTAATGAAAAATAAGGATAACAACATTATCTATGTTGGTAAAGCTAAAAAATTAAAAAATAGATTAAGTTCTTATTTTAGAGGAGCTCATTTTGGTAAAACTGCTAAATTAGTAAGTGAAATAAAAGATTTTGATTATGTTGTTGTTAATAGTGAAATGGAAGCTTTAATCTTAGAAAATAACTTAATTAAACAATATAATCCAAAATATAATATATTATTACGAGATGATAAAAGTTATCCTTATATTGAATTAACTAATGATAAAGTACCTAGATTATCAATTGTAAGAAGTATCAATAGAAAAAAGAACACTAATCATTTATATGGACCTTATCCTAATGTTACAGCTGCTAGAAATACTGTTAATTTATTAAATAGAATATATCCTTTAAGAAAATGTACAATTTATAATAAGAAACCATGTCTATATTATCACATTAATCAATGCTTAGGTTATTGTACTAATGATGTCGATATAAATAAAATAAATGAAATGAAAAATGAAATAGTTAAATTTTTAAAAGGTGATCATAGTATTGTATCTAATAAAATCAAAGAAGAAATGTTAAAAGAAAGTGAATTAATGCATTATGAAAAAGCTAAAGAATTAAAAGAATTATTAGATTATATCGAACTTGTTTTAACAAAACAACAAGTTGAAATGGGGGATAATGTTGATAGGGATGTCTTTGGATACTATACAGATAAAGGTTATTTATCAATTGAAGTATTTTTCATAAGAGGATCAAAATTAATTGGGAAACATTCTAAAATATTTCCTTTGATTGATGAAATTGATGATACTTTAAATAGTTATATATCGAAGTTTTATGATAAAGATATAATAAAACCAAAAGAAATATTAGTAACTGATAATATTGATACCAACTTATTAAGTGAATATTTAAATATAAAAGTATTTAATCCGATAAAAGGTGATAAGAAAAAAATAGTCGACATGGCTTGCAATAATGCAAAAATATTATTAAACGAAAAATTTGAATTAATCAAAAAAGATGAAGAAAAAACAAGTATTGCTAATGAAGAATTAAAAAATATTTTAAAACTAGATAAATTAGATCGAATTGAAATATTTGATAATTCTAATTTGTTTGGTAATTTTAATGTATCTGGTATGGTTGTTTATATTGATGGCAAAGAAGCGAAAAACGAATATCGTAAATATAAAATAACAATGGATAAAAATGATGATTATGGTACAATGCGAGAAGTTATTTATCGAAGATATTTTAGAGTATTAAAAGATAATTTAGATAAACCAGATTTAATTATAGTAGATGGAGGAATAGGGCAGATTAATATTGCTCGTGAAATATTAAGTCAATTAAATTTAGATATAATGGTCGTTGGCTTAAAAAAAGATGATAAACATGCTACTAGTAAATTGTTAGCGTTTAATCCAATAATTGAAATAGACATTGATAAAAAATCAAATTTATTTCATTATTTAGAAAGAATGCAAGATGAAGTTCATAATTACACTATTAGTTATCACAAACAATTAAGAAGTAAAGGAAGCTTAGAAAGTGTATTAAGTAATATTGAAGGAATAGGTGAAAAAAGAAGAACTTTATTATTAAAAAAATATAAAAGTTTAACTAAATTAAAAGAATTAAGTTTAGAAGAATTAGAAAGTATTTTACCTTCATATGCTGCTTCTAACTTATATCAATATTTAAAAGAATTTGACAAATAAAAAAAATTTGCTATTATATTTGCTTGGTGAATATTATGGAAAATTTATATTTTCAAAATCAAGAACATTTTGACGCATATATAAGAAATTTAGAATGTATTGGTTCAGGATCAGAGAGTTTTTGTTATAAAACTTCCAAAGGATTAGTTTTAAAGCATTTATGTGGAATATCTTACGAACCTAAAACAAAAGAAGAATTATTACAATTTAAAGATATTGTTATTAAAAATTACATTTTTGCCCAAGCTTTAGTTTATATGAAAGATGAAATAGTTGGTATATTAATGCCGTATGTAACCGGTAAAACTTTAGAAAATGGTATATATAATATTCAAATTAAAACATTAATTAAAGCTTTTGATGAATTAGTAGAGGCTACTAAAAAACTATCTAGTTATGGCGTTAGTGTATTTGATGTATGTGATATAAATATGATGTATAATAGAGGAAGATTTTATTTAATTGATACAATAAATTATTATAAAAGTGACAAACAAGAAGAATTAATTTTTAAAGAGAATATGTATAGAATTTTTATAAATATTTATAAAGAGATATTTACTAGAAAAGTAGTAAAATTTCTCGAAAGTCTTCCTGAAACAAAAGATTTTAAAAAAGATATTGAATTAATTACAAATCCTAGTATTATATTAGAAATTTTGCAAAAAAAATTAAATGAATATTTTGGATGTGAAATAAAAACAGTAGCGGAGGCTAGTAAAAAAATAAATTACTAGTTTTTTTTTATATTTTTTGTTATAATAATAATATGTCCACGTAGTTCAATGGATAGAATATTCCCCTCCGAAGGGAAAGATTGTAGGTTCAAATCCTAACGTGGGCACCATTTATAAGTAAATATTGGGGGTGTTTTATGTTTGAAATAATAAATGAAGTGAAAGAAGAAATAAAAGAATTAGATAAAATTAATGATTTTTTAAATTTTGTAGTTAAAAAAGAACATTTAGAAAATTGTTTATTTAATATAATTATTGTGGATAATGATTATATTCATAAATTAAATAAAGAATATAGAGGTATCGATAGACCAACTGATGTTATAAGTTTTGCTTTAGAAGATGAAGAAGATAATGTTAAATTAGATTTTAGAGTTTTAGGTGATATATATATTTCAATAGATAAAGCCCATGAACAAGCAGAATTATATAACCATTCCTTTTTAAGAGAATTAACTTTTTTAACGATTCACGGATTATTACATTTATTAGGATATGATCATATGGTTAAAGAAGAAGAAGAAATTATGTTTAAAAAGCAAGATGATTTATTAAATGAATTTGGTATTACGAGGTGAGGTATGAAAAGTGGTTTTGTAAGTTTAATAGGTAGACCAAATGTTGGTAAAAGTACATTGTTAAATAGTATTATTGGTAAAAAGATTGCAATCACTTCAGATAAACCACAGACAACGAGAAACATTATCGAAGGAATTTATAATGATAATGATTCACAAATTGTATTTGTCGATACACCAGGTATTCATAAACCAAAATATAAATTAGGTAAATATTTAAACAAACAAGCTTATTATAGTATTGATGATGTTGATGTTGTAGTGTTTTTAGTTGATGCTTCAGAAGAATTAGGTAAAGGAGATTTATATATAATTGAAAAATTAAAAGAATTAAATAAACCAGTTATTTTAGTTTTAAATAAAATAGATAAAATAAAAAAAGAAAATATTTTATTAAAAATTACTGAATATAAAGATTTGTATCATTTTAAAGAAATAATTCCTTTATCCGCACTAAAAAAAGATAATATTAAAACATTATTAGAAGTATTAAGTAAATATTTACCTGATAATATTAAATATTTTGATGATGAAACTTATACTAATAAAAGATTAGAATTTTTAATATCAGAAATAGTAAGAGAAAAAGTTTTTAACCTAACAAATGAAGAAGTTCCACATTCTACTACTTGTATTGTAGAACAAATAAAAAAAGAAAAAAATAATTATAGTATTAATGTTGCTATAATAGTTGATCGTGATTCATTAAAAAAAATTATAATTGGTAGGCAAGGTTCGATGATTAAACAAATAGGGATTGAAGCAAGAAAAGATCTAGAAGAATTATTGGAAACTAAAGTATATTTGGAGTTATTTGTTAAAACGATTAAAAATTGGCGAGACAAAGAAAAATATTTACAAGAATTTGGATTTAAAGATTTTTTAGAATAATTGAATAAAATTTAAATTAGATAAACACAATATTAATGGAGATGATAAAAATGAAAAAAGAAATATTGTGGCAACTATTTAAAAAAACGGGGAAGATTGAATATTATATAAAATATAAAAAAGCAGGTGATTAAAATGGAAGTAGTTATAGGCGGTATATATAGACATTTTAAAGGAAAATTATATAAGGTATTAAATACTGGTTATGATAGCGAAACTAATAATTTAGAATTTCCTAAAAAACTTGTTATATATGAAGCATTATATGATGACCATAAAATATGGGTAAGACCATATGATATGTTTGTATCTAAAGTTGATAAAAATAAATATCCTGATGTTACTCAAGAATATCGTTTTGAGTTGATTAAAAATGATTGAAGTAGAAGGAATTATTTTAAATACGCAAGATTATGGTGAAACAAGTAAAATTTTAAATGTTATAACCAAAGAATATGGAATAATAGGTGTTATAGCAAAAGGTTGTAAGAGTTTAAAAAGTAATTTAAGAAGTGTAACTGATAAACTTACATATGGTAAGTTTTATATATATTATAAAAAGGATAAATTATCAACTTTATCTAGTGTTGATATAATCGATAATTTTAAAAATATAAAAAATGATATATCAAAAATAAGTTATGCGAGTTATTTATTAGAATTAACGGGCCAAGTTATCAAACATAGTATGAGGTATGAAGTATATGATTTGTTAATTAGCGGATTAATAAAAATTAATGAAGGCTATGATTCATTAGTTATTATGAACATTTTAGAACTTAAATATTTAGATTATTTAGGCGTTATGCCAATATTAGATAAATGTTGTAAGTGTGGTAGTACATTGATTAAAACATTATCTAATGATGGTTATATTTGTAGTAAATGTTATACTAATGAAAGAATAGTATCAGAAAAAACAATTAAATTATTAAGAATGTATTATTATGTTGATATATCTAAAATAACTAAATTAGAAGTAAGTAAACAGGCTAAAAATGAGATTAATGTATTTTTAGATGAATATTATGAAAGATATACAGGTCTTTATTTGAAAAGCAAAAATTTCATTAAAAATTTAAATAAGTTAAATGTTTAAATTGACAATTTAATTAATTTATAGTAAAATGTATATAGATGAGAGAAATCTCATAAAATAAAAAAGAGTTACATTTAATTGGTGTTAAGTGTTTTCTCTAAAAAATTGGTTTGAGAAAGCACCGTTTCAAAGTTGATTCGGTGTTTTCAGTTTTTAATCCTTATTTTTAATGATTAGAATTGTATAAAATAAAATTAAAACAAATGCAATAAGTTGTTGCATTTAAATAAGTGTTCCTTTCTATAGTATATATCATAGGAGTACATATCATAGGACCACCTCCTATTAACAGTAAAAGTTAATAGAGAAAACACCATAACTATTAAATATAACTCTATAGTTAATTATATATTAATTCATCAAAAAATCAACAATATATTAACAAAAATGAAAATTTTGCATATTTTAATCTTGTTAAAAAAAATAAAATGTGCTATTATATAAACAGCGTTGATGAAGAAGGAGTAATTAAAGTAATTATTAATAGAGAGAATGTGGTTGGTGGAAACATTTGATAATCTTTAATGAAGTAGTCTTTGGAGCTATGGGTGACGCGTTATAGTCTAAAGAGTATAAAATTAAGGTGGTACCACGTAATAATCACGTCCTTATAAGGATGTGATTTTTTTAATAGGAGGTTTTTATGTTAGATACAAAATATAATCATTTAGAAGTAGAAAATAAATATGAAAATTGGAAAAGTAAAGGATATTTTAATAGTGGTGATTTATCAAAAAAGCCATATTGTATAGTTATCCCACCACCTAATGTAACTGGTAAACTACATTTAGGTCACGCTTGGAATACAACTTTACAAGATATTATTATTAGATATAAAAGAATGCAAGGATATGACACATTATGGTTACCTGGTATGGATCATGCTGGTATTGCAACTCAAGCAAAAGTAGATAATAAATTAAAAGAAATGGGAATTAATCCAAGAAGTTTAAGTAGAGATGAATGGCTTAAATATGCTTGGGAATGGAAAGAAGAATATGCTGATAACATTCATAAGCAATGGGCTAAATTAGGTTTATCATTAGATTATAACAAAGAAAGATTTACCCTAGATGAAGGATTATCTCATGCAGTAAAAAAAGTATTTATTGATTTATATAATGAAGGTTTAATTTATAGAGGAGAAAGAATAATAAATTGGGATCCTAAAGCGATGACTGCTTTATCAAATGAAGAAGTTATTTATAAAGAAGTAGAAGGTGCATTTTATCATATTAAATATTATATTGAAAATAGTGATGAATATTTAGAAGTTGCTACTACAAGACCAGAAACTTTATTTGGTGATACAGCAGTAGCAGTTAATCCTAATGATGAAAGATATAAAAAATATATTGGTAAAAATGTAATACTTCCTATAGTTAATAAATTAATTCCGATTGTAGCAGATGAACATGCTGATCCTTTATTTGGAACAGGTGTAGTTAAAATAACACCAGCCCATGATCCTAATGATTTTGAAGTGGGTAATAGACATAATTTAGAAAGAATTATCGTTATGAATAAAGATGCTACAATGAATGAAAATGCTATTGGATATACAGGATTGGATAGATTTGAATGTCGAAAAAAATTAGTTGAAGACTTAAAAGAAAAAGATTTATTAATTAAAATAGAAAAAATGAAACATTCAGTAGGACATTCTGAACGAACTGATGTTATGGTTGAACCTTATCTATCTAAACAATGGTTTGTTAAAATGCGCCCTTTAGCAGATAGAGTATTAGAAAATCAAAAAAATAAAGATACTAAAGTAAATTTTGTACCTGCTAGGTTTGAAAAAATTATGAACCATTGGATGGAAATAACTTATGATTGGTGTATATCACGCCAACTTTGGTGGGGACATCAAATACCTGCTTATTATAAAGGTGATGAAGTATATGTAGGTTATAAAGCACCTAGTGATGAATGGGTACAAGATAGTGATGTATTAGATACTTGGTTTTCATCTGCTTTATGGCCTTTTAGTACATTAGGATGGCCTGATACTGATATATCAAGATATTATCCTAATAATTGTTTAGTAACAGGTTATGACATTATTCCATTTTGGGTTAATCGTATGACTTTTCAAGGATTACATTTTACTGATAAAAGACCATTTAAAGATTGTTTAATTCATGGACTAATTAGAGATAAACAAGGTAGAAAAATGAGTAAATCTTTAGGAAATGGTGTCGATCCAATGGATGTTATTGAAGAGTATGGTTGCGACTCATTAAGATTTTATTTATCAACTTCAACTGCTAGTGGTACTGATTTAAGATATGATGAAGATAAAGTTAAATCGACATGGAATTTTATTAACAAATTATGGAATGCTTCAAGATTTGTTTTAATGAATATAGAAAATTTTAATTATTGTTTAGATAATTTATCAGTAAGCGATAAATGGATTTTAAATAAGATGAATAATTTAATTAATAAAGTGACAAAATATATGGATAAGTATGAATTTAATACTGTTGGTTCATTATTGTATAGTTTTATTTGGGATGATTTTTGTGATTGGTATATTGAATTATCAAAAGCATCTATGACTGATACAACTAAAACAGTACTATTAATAGTTTTAACTAATATATTAAAATTATTACATCCTTTTATGCCATTTGTAACCGAAGAAATATATTTAAAATTACCAATTCATGATGAATCAATTATGATAAGTGATTATCCAAAATATGATAAAAAATTTAAATTTGAAAGTAATTTAGATTTATTAATTGAATTAATTAAAAAAATAAGAAAAGTTAAATTAGATAATAATTTAGGAAAAGATTATTTAATTGTAAGCAATAATAAATTAGTATTAGAAAATAAAAATTTGTTAATTAAAATGCTTAAAAATGAAAATATTTTAGATAGTTATGAAGGAAATTTTAATAAAATAGATATTAATTTTGATAATGATATTGTATCAATTTATTATGATGGAAGTTTAACAGAAGCAGAAAAACAACTATTAATTAAAGAAAAAGATAGATTAATTAATTCAATTGAAAGAAGAAAAAAATTATTAGCAAATGTTGGTTATATAAATAAAGCACCCAAAGAGATTGTTGAAACTGAAAAAAACAATTTGATAAAAGATGAAAAAGATTTAGAGTTAATAATTGAAAAATTAAAATAAACACATATTTTACCTAATTTTATCCAAACTAAAGGTAAAAGGTGGTGAGATAGATGAAAAAAGGTTTTACATTAATTGAATTACTTGCAGTAATAATTATATTAGCCATTGTAGCCTTAATAGCAACTCCAATTATATTAGATGTAGTAGATGATGCAAAAAAAAGTACAGCGGCATCTGAAGCCAATATGATTGTAAGTGGTATCAATAATTATTGTGCAACTGCTGAGATGAAAGCACAAATTGATGATAGTTATACTGATATATGTGCAGATGGAGTAACAAGTGCTGAAGTTGCTACTATGGTTAGTTTAGGAAATGCTACCATATCAGGAGATCCAACTTTTTCTAATGGAAGAGTAACCGCAATAACTGTTATTAGTAATGGTTATAAAGTTGTTATGACAGGAGGAACTTGGGCAGATCCAACAAAGTCAGAATAATATTTTGACTTTTTTTCATTTAATTGACATAATTAATTGACTTAAAACAGAAAAAAATGTATAATTAAAATAGTTAGAAAAAGTAAGGTGGTGAGATTAATGAAAAAAGGTTTTACTTTGATCGAATTGTTAGCAGTTATTATCATTTTAGCAATCGTAGCTTTAATCGCAACACCTATTATTTTGGATGTTGTAGAAGATGCTCGTAAGAGTGCTGCTAAATCAGAGGCTAGTATGATTTTAAGTGGTATTCAAAATTATTGCGCTACTGAGGACATGAAAATTCAAATGAATACTTTAGAAGGAGAAGCTAAATGTACAACACCAATTTCAAAAGCAAATGTTGCAAGTATGGTTAATCTAGGTAACGCTGAAATGAAAAGTGATGTAACAATAACTGATGGAAAATATACATTTACAGTTGAATCTAATGGTTATTCTATAACAGTTACTAATAGTGTTATTCCAACAAGTTACAGTAAAGCATCTTAATCAATATAAAATTGCTTCACAATTTGTGAAGCTTTTTTAGTACAAAAGGGGTTTTTTATGAAAAAACAATTATTATCTTTTTTTATTCCATTTTGTTGTTTAATTATCTTATTTATAATAAATAATTTTATATTAGGAGAAAATTCTTTTTTATATAGTGATTCACAATATCAATATTATCAATCATTTATATATTTAAAACAATTATTAAATAATCATTCATTGTATTCTTTTCAAATTGGATTAGGCAGTTCTATGATTGCAACTATCGCATATTATTTAGGATCAATAACTAATTTATTTGTTTATTTTTTTAATAATATTGAATTTTTTTTAATGATAAATGTATTAATAAAATTAAGTTTATGTGGGTTAACTATGTATAATTATTTAAAATATAATTATAAGAGTAAATATATATTTATTTTTTCTACTGCTTATGCTTTATCTTTTTATAGTCTTGCTAATTATTTTCAATTTATGTGGTTAGATGCTTATTTTTTAAGCCCTTTATTACTATTAGGCATTGATAAAATAATTAAAGAAAAAAAATATTTATTATATGGAATTATTTTATTTTTTATTATTCTATCAAATTATTATATGGGATATATGTGTTGTCTATTTGCGGTAATGTATTTTATATATAAATATTTATTAAGTAATAAAGATAAAAAAACTATTAAAATATTTATAATAGTATCACTTTTGTTTGGCTTAATGACAATGTTTTTACACATTCCAAATTTATTAGAACTTATAAAAATAGAAAGAACTAGCGGCAAAGATTATTTATTTAATACAGATATATTGGGAATTTTATCTAAATTATTTGTTGGATCTAATGTTGAAAATGGCATATTAAATTATCATCATCCATATTTATATATTGGAATATTTAATATAATTTTATTATTATTTTATTTTATTAATAAAAAAATAAATAAAAAGGAAAAAGTATTATCTTTAATATTTATAATTGTTTTGTTTTTAAGTATTATTTTTGTTCCTTTTGATAATTTTTGGCATGCTTTATCTTCACCAATTGGATTTAATTTTAGATATATATATTTGTTTAATATTTTCATAATTAGTCTTTGTTTAAAATCATTTATTAATATAAAATATGTTAATAAAATTTGGTATTATGTAGTATTTTTAATTTTTTTGTTAATAAGTGAATTAGTTATTATTAGAGATATTATGAATTATATTAATATTTATATAAGTATTTTATTATTTTTAATTTATTTAATAATTTTTAAAAGTAACAATAAAGAAATAAAAATATTATTTAGTATTTTAGCATTATCTGAATTATTTTTTAATGGTTACACGATTTTAAAAAAATATAATTATTCTACTAAAACATATTTAAATAATATATATTTAGAAAAACAAAATATTTTAGATGATATTAACGATACATCATTTTATAGATTAGAATTTTTAAATAGATTTGCTTATAATGATCCACTTGCTTATGGTTATTATGGCGCAAGTGGATGGTATTCTAGTGTCTATTTAAATAGCGATTTTTATAATATGATTGGTTATGGAACTTTTAATAATTCACTTGGATACAATAACTATTTGTTATTAGATAGTTTATTTAATATTAAATATGTTGTTTCATTAAATGAATTAAAATATTATGATTTAATTAGTACTAATAAAATATCTCTTTATTCTGAATCTTTTTATGGTATTGGTTATTTAGATAGTTATTTGTATAAAAATCCTTATTCATTAAGTTTAGGTTATATGGTGTCTGATAAAATAAAAGAAAATTTTGTTTGTGATAATCCATTTGATTGTCAAAATAAAATAATTAATAATATGACAAATACAACTGATAATGTATATGAAGAATATTTGTATGATGATAGTATTAAATTAAAAGATAAAAATTTTTATTTATTACCATTAATAGATGAATTTGAGGAACAAAAAGACTATACAATGTGTATAAATGAAAAAAGTTTTACATTTGTTGATTATATAAATAGAAGCATATTTTTTGAAAATAATTTAGATAATGTCCAAATAAAAACAAAAAATATTAATGAACTTTATCTAGCGTATTTTAATTTTGATCAATTTATAAATAAATATAATATGTTGAAGGAAAATCAATTGAATATAACTAGTTTTGAAGAAAATCATATTAAAGGAAATATTAATGTAACTGATAATAATGTATTATTTTTAAGTATTCCCTATGATGATAATTTTAAAATATTAGTTGATAATAAAGAAGTTGATTACTATAAAGTTATTGATAATTTTATTGGATTAGATTTAGAAGATGGCTATCATGATATAGAAATAATATATGAGGTAAAAGGATTTAAATTAGGTATATTTATTAGTTTAATATCATTGATTATATTTATACTTATAAGGAAACACTTATAAGTTTTTTCTTGTAAATATATATATTCTTGAGTTTGACAGTTGTAGGCTAAAAATACTCCAAAAACCATTTAAAATCAATGGTTTATGAGGTGTTCTTTTTTTTGCGTAGTGTGAGTCGTTTTTACTTGTTTAAAAATTTTTTCAAAATTTTTATATGGAATGATTTCATAGTCAGTTCTAAAACCAAAAACTTCA
>CALVKO010000024.1 GCA_944332725.1 uncultured Bacilli bacterium | reverse complement strand
TTTGGTTTTTATTTATGTAACATTTTCACTAATTATTAGTTATTAAAAAATGTAACATTTTTACTAATTATTCATATAAATTAAAAAAAATTATCAAAAAGTATTGTCAAATCAATAATTATATTGTATAATTAGTCTTGTCAAGTTGACAAGGCAATGCCTGAGTGGCGAAATTGGTAGACGCACAGGACTTAAAATCCTGCGGAAGTCAAATTCCGTGCCGGTTCAAGTCCGGCCTTAGGCACCAAATTAAAAATTACTCGATTATTCGAGTTTTTTTGTAAAAAATTGCATATAATGAAATAAATTAGTTATTTTATGTTGACATTTCAATTAAAATTATGCTATAATCAAGTCGTTGTCGAAATTGATGGAGAAATACCCAAGTCTGGTTGAAGGGACCGGTCTTGAAAACCGGGAGGTCGGAAACGGCGCGGGGGTTCGAATCCCTCTTTCTCCGCCATTTTGTTTATATCGCGGGATGGAGCAGCTTGGTAGCTCGTCGGGCTCATAACCCGAAGGTCGTAGGTTCAAATCCTTCTCCCGCAACCATGGTTCCGTGGTGTAGTGGTTATCACGTCTGCCTGTCACGCAGAAGATCGCGGGTTCAAGTCCCGTCGGAACCGCCATTTGGCTTCATAGCTCAGTCGGTAGAGCAAAGGACTGAAAATCCTTGTGTCGGTGGTTCGATTCCACCTGAAGCCACCATTTATTAGGTTATGTCATGCGCTCGTAGCTCAGTTGGATAGAGTGTTTGGCTACGAACCAAAAGGTCAGGGGTTCGAATCCCTTCGAGCGCACCATATATCGGGAAATGGCTCAACTTGGTAGAGCACTTGGTTTGGGACCAAGGGGTTGCAGGTTCAAATCCTGTTTTCCCGACCATTTTATTAATTAAACCTAGTAATAGGTTTTTTTCTTTAAAAGTGAGGTAATTTATGAAACGAAAAATAGAGTTAAAAAATATCAAGGGAACATATGATTATTTACCTAGCGAACAAAAAATAAGAAATTACATTAATGATACATTAAAAGATATATTTGAAAAGTATGGGTATCAACCACTAGAGACACCTATTATTTGTTATTATGATTTATTAGCAGGTAAATATGATGAATCAAATGATTTATTAAATGAAATATACAAATTAACTGATCAAGGAAAAAGAAAATTAGGTTTACGTTATGATTTAACAGTACCTTTTGCTAAATGTATAACTATATCAAAAGATTTAAAATTACCTTTTAAACGATATGAAATAGGTAAAGTTTTTAGAGATGGTCCAGTTAAAGCAGGAAGAGATAGAGAATTTATTCAATGTGATGTTGATGTTGTAGGTATTGAAGGTCAAATGATAGAAGGAGAGTTAATTTCATTATTTATTGAAGGGTATAATAAATTAGGTATAGATGTCATTGTAAGATATAATAGTAGAAAATTAATGTCTGGATTAATAATTGAGCAAGGTATACCAGAAAATTTAGTTTCTAACGTTATAACAATTATCGATAAATTAGATAAAATAGATGAAATAGAATTATTAAAAGAATTTAAAAATTTAAATGTAGATAGTGAAACTGCTAACGAGTTATTAAATATATTTAAATTAAGTTTAGATGAAATAAATAAAAAATATATAAATACAACTAATCAATTAATAAAAGATGGATTAAAGGAATTAAAAGAATTGGAAAATTATATATCTGAATATAAAGATAATGTCAGTTTTACAGCAACACTCGCTCGTGGTCAAGATTATTATACTGGAAATGTATTTGAAGTATATTCAAAAAATAATGAATTATCTTGTAGCCTAGGTGGTGGTGGTAGATATGATAATATGATAACTGATTTTATAAATGATGGTGATATTTATCCTGCAGTTGGAATTAGTTTTGGATTGTCCACCATATTTGAAATATTAAGAAAAAGAGATGAATTTAAAAATAAGTCATTAATAGATATATACATAATTCCAATGAATACAAAAAAAGAAAGTTTATTTTTGGCTAACAGATTAAGAAGTTTTGGATATAGAGTAGATTTAGAAATGAACGACAAAAAAGTAAAAAAATGTTTTGAATATGCCAATAAAGAAAATATTCCTTATGTTATTGTATTAGGTGAAGATGAAATAAATAATAAATATTTTAACTTAAAAGATATGAAAACTGGAGAACAAATTAAGATTGTTGATATAAATAAAATTAAAGACATAATAAAAAGGTAAAAATTACCTTTTTTTAAATTCCAATATTTTAGTTTGGTAAAATCTTATTTTCTTATTAGAGCCAAATAAATTGATAACTCTATTTAATATCATTAAATAATCTTTATCTTTTATCCTTTTTAAAAATGTTGCTTCAAAATAATTAAATCCAGTTAAACTTTTTAATACTATTTGATATTGATAATAAATTGACTCATCTTGAATATTCAAGGGCTCAATTATTTTTTTCACTTCATCTAATTTATCAATATATTTTGGATTAATCATTAATTTTTTATAGATAATAATATCATTTTTTAATGTTCTTAAATTAATTATTTTCATATACATTCCTCTTTTTTTCATTTTAGCACATTATCTTCATTTTAACAATAACTAATTTAATTGTTAAACATATAATATTTTGAGGTTGATAATATGTTTAATTTTACAGACAACTTTTTTAAAAAAATAGAAAACAAAACTAATGTCGGAAAAGATACAATTTTAGGCTTAGCAAAAAAACTTCAAGAAGGAAATTTAAAAGATGAAAACACATTAAGAGAAGTTATTCAAGAATTAAGTAAAATGACTGGTAAAGATATATCAAAAGAAAAAGAAAACAAAATTATAAATGCTGTAAAAAATGATAATGTTCCAAAAGATATTGATAAAATGTTTTAAACTTGTTAAATACAAGTTTTTTTGGTATAAAGATTAATTAAATTCATATATTTAACTAGAGAAAGTAGGGAATATATGGAAAAAATAGATATAATTAAAAGTATTACTAATAGAACAGGTGGAGAAATATATTTAGGTGTAGTTGGAGCCGTTAGAACAGGTAAATCGACATTTATTAAAAAAGTAATTGAAAATTTAGTTGTTCCAAATATTGAAGATGAATATGAAAGAAAAAGATGTTTAGATGAAATACCACAATCAGCTCAAGGCAAAACTATAATGACTACCGAACCTAAATTTGTTCCTAGTAATGCTGCTAAAATTCAAATTGAAGATTTTACCGCTAATGTAAAGTTAATTGATTGCGTTGGATATGTTATTCCAGAAGCTAAAGGATACGAGGATGAAAATGGTCCTAGAAGAGTAAAAACTCCTTGGTATGATGAAGAAATACCTTTTATTGAAGCGGCCGAAATAGGTACAGAAAAAGTAATAAAAGATCATTCAAGTATTGGTATTGTGGTGACTACAGATGGCTCTATTGGAGAAATAAGTAGAAATAGTTATATCGAGGCAGAAGAAAGAGTAGTTAGCGAATTAAAAGAAATAGGAAAACCATTTATAGTTATTTTAAACTCTGTTCATCCAATGTTGCCAGAAACAGAAAATTTAGCTGATAGTTTAAGAAGTAGTTATGGGGTACCAGTTTTACCTATTAGTGTTGAAAATATGACTGAAAGAGATATCTATAATATTTTAAAAGAAGCATTATATGAATTTCCTGTTGTAGAAGTAAAAGTAGAAATGCCACAGTGGATTGCTTGTTTAAATCACAATCACTGGTTAAAACAAATTTATATCGATAAAATAAAAGAAAGTGTAATTGAAGTAGATAAAGTTAAAGATATAGAACATATTACCAGTCATTTTAATGACTGTGAATATATAAATAAATCATATTTATCAAATGTTGATACATCTACAGGTGAAATTACAGTTACTTTACAAGCACCTAACAATTTATATAATCAAATACTAAAAGAAATAATTGGTATTGATGTCACTAATCGTGCAGATTTATTAATGCTATTTCAAAATTATAATGAAGCAAAACAAGAATATGATCAAATAAAAACTGCTTTAAAAATGGTTAAAACAACGGGATATGGTGTTGCAAGCCCTACATTAGAAGATATGAAACTAGAAACACCAGAGATAATAAAACAAGGTAGTAGATATGGTATTAAATTAAAAGCAGTAGCACCATCAATACATATGATAAGAGTTGATGTTGAATCGACATTTGAACCAATTATTGGTAGTGAATTACAAAGTAAGGAATTAATTAATTATTTAATGAAAGATTATGATGTAAATCCATCTAATATTTGGAAAAGTGAAATTTTTGGTCGAAGTTTAGATATTATCGTTAAAGAAGGAATTCAAGCAAAATTATCTTTAACTCCAGAAAATGCTCGCTATAAATTACAACAAACTTTAACAAAATTGGTAAATAAAGGATCTGGAAATTTATTTACAATAGTTTTATAAAACAGTTTTTACTGTTTTTTTTAATAAATTTACTAAAAAATGTTGCTTTTATTATAAAAAAATGGTATTCTGTAATTGTAAGCAAGATAGCTTATGTAGGACAATATAGGAGGTATACAAATGTCAAAACAAGATTTAGTAAATTATATTGCAGAAGAAACAGGTTTAACAAAAGCAGATGCTACTCGTGCATTAGATGCAATGATGAAAGGTATCACTGAAGGATTAAAAAAAGAAGGTAAAGTTACATTAACAGGTTTTGTTACTTTCACTGCTAAACAAAAACCAGCTAAAACTGGTAGAAATCCAAAAACTGGTGAAACTGTTAAGATTCCTGCAAGAGTTGCTGCAACAATTAAGGCTGGTTCTAAATTAAAAGAAGCTTTAAACTAAGAGGTTAATTTTAACCTTTTTTTGATATCGAGGTGAATAATGTATAATACCGCACTTGAATTACTAAATAAGTTAAAAGAATTTAATTTTAAGGCATATATCGTAGGAGGCTTCCCCAGAGATTTATATATAAATAAAAAAAGTACTGATGTTGATATATGTACTAATGCTACACCAAAAGAAATAAAGGAAATATTTAAAGATAGTAAAATAAATAGTGAACAATATGGTAGCGTTAGTTTAATATACAATAATGTTAGATTTGAAATAACTACTTTTAGAAAAGAAAAAAAGTATGAAAACAATAGATATCCTGTTAAAATAAAATATATTGATAATTTAATAGATGATTTATTAAGAAGAGATTTTACAATCAATACGTTATGTATTGATAATAATGGTGAATATGTTGATTTATTAAATGCAAAACATGATATTGATAACAAAATAATTAAATGTGTAGGGGAAGCTAATAAAAAAATAAAAGAAGATATTTTAAGAAGTTTAAGAGCAATTAGATTTGCTACTATTCTTGATTTTAAATTAGATGAAAAATTAAAAAAAGCAATAAAAAAAAATAAAAATTTATTAAGAAAACTATCTTATTATCGTAAAAAAGAAGAATTAGAAAAAATATTTTCATCACCAAATTGTAAATATGGTTTAGAATTAATTAAAGAATTAGAATTAGAAAAAATTTTAAATATAAAAACAGATATAGTTATTACCACATCTTCATTAGGAATGTGGGCTCAATTAGATGTATTAGATATCTATCCTTTTACCAAAAATGAAAAAGAAACAATAAAAAATATAAAACAAGTTTTAAATGAAAATGTTTTAAATAATAATGTTTTATACAAATATGGCTTATATGTATGTACATTAGCAGGTGAAATAAAAAATATTGACCGAGTAGAAATTGTAAAAAAATATAATAATTTGCCAATATATAGTATTAAAGATATTGATATTAAGGCTAGTCAAATATGTGAAATATTAAATAAAGAAAAAGGAACTTTTATAAAAGAAATATATAAAGATTTAGAAAACAAAATTTTAAATAATAAATTAGAAAATAATTATAATACAATAAAAGATTATTTAGAACATCAAATTTAATTGATGTTCTTTTAAAATTAAAAAAAATATTGTATAATATATGTGGAGTTGATTTTAATGAAACCTTTATTATTATGTATATTAGATGGAGTAGGAATTAACAAAAATGTTAAAGGTAATGCTTATAAACTAGCTAATACCCCTAATTTAGATATGCTATTTAAAAAATATCCTAATTCTAAATTAGAGGCTAGTGGTGAAAAAGTTGGTTTACCTAAAGGACAAATGGGAAATAGTGAAGTAGGACATTCAAATATTGGTGCAGGAAGAATTGTTTATCAAGGAATACAACTAATCAATGAGGAAATAAAAAATAAAAATTTTTATAAAAATGAAAATATATTAGAAATGTTCGATTACGTCAAAAAAAATAATAGTAAACTACATTTAATGGGATTAGTAAGTGATGGTGGTGTTCACTCATCAATGAAACATATTCAAGCATTAATTGATATGTGCTATAAGAATAAAATACAATTTTATTTACATATTTTTACTGATGGTAGGGATACATTACCTAATAGCAGTTTATCTTATATTGAATCGTTGGATTTAAAAAATGGTGTTATAGCAAGTATAAGCGGTAGATATTATGCAATGGATAGAGATAATCGATATGATCGTATAGAAAAAGCTTATGATGTTATAACAGGTAAATCAGATAGCAAATATATAAGCGTTAAAGAAGCAATAAAATCAAATTATGAAAATAATATAACTGATGAATTCATTTTACCAGGTTTAATTGACGAAGATGGAATAGTTAATGATAATGATGGTGTTATTTTCTTTAATTTTAGACCAGATAGATTAAGAGAACTAGGTAGCGCTTTAAGCAATGAAGATTTTAAAGGATTTAAAAGAAAAAAAGAAGTTAATATTAAACTATTAACAATGATGCCGGTAAGCGAAGAAGTAGTTAATAAAACAATATTTGAACTAAATAAATTACCTAATACATTAGGAGAATATATTTCTAAATTAGGTTATTCACAATTAAGAATAGCAGAAACAGAAAAATATGCTCATGTAACGTATTTCTTTGATGGAGGTAAGGAATTAGAACTAGATAAATGTAAACGTATTTTAATTCCATCACCAAAAGTAGCAACTTATGATTTAAAACCAGAAATGAGCGCTTATGAAATAACTGACAAATTATTAGAAAATATGAATTATGATGTTATTATTTTAAACTTTGCTAATGGTGATATGGTAGGTCATACTGGTAATTTAGATGCTGCTATAAAAGCTGTTGAAACATTAGATGAATGTGTTTATAAATTATATCAAAAGATAATTGAATTAAAAGGAACAATGATAATTACTGCGGATCATGGTAATTGTGAGGAAATGATCGATGCTAATAATAATATTTTAACTAGTCATACAACTAATAAAGTACCATTTTTAATAACTAAGGATTGTAAATTAAAAAATGGTAAATTAGGTGATATTGCACCAACTATTTTATATTTATTAAATGAAAAGATACCTAAAGAAATGACAGGAGAAGTATTGATTGATGTGGAAAATAGGTAATGTTGAAATTAAAAACCAAATTGTTTTAGCGCCTATGGCCGGTATTTCTAATAGTGCTTTTAGAAGAATTGCTAAAGAAATGGGTGTGGGATTAGTAGTTGCTGAAATGGTTAGTGATAAAGCAATATATTTTGGTAGTCAAAAAACAATCGATATGCTTTATATGAAAGAAGAAGAAAGACCAATAAGTCAACAAATATTTGGTAGCGATAAAGAATCTTTTGTTTATGCTGCTAAATATATTTTAAAAACTATGAAACCAGATATAATCGATATAAATATGGGATGTCCTGTCCCTAAAGTAGCGACACGTGCTCAAGCAGGTAGTGCATTATTAAAAAATCCTGATAAAGTTTATGAAATAGTAAAAGCAGTAGTAGAAGCAGTAAATGTTCCAGTAACAGTCAAAATAAGAAGTGGCTGGGATGAAAAAAGTATCAATGCGGTAGAAATTGCTAAAGTGATAGAAAAAGCAGGAGCAAGTGCCATTACTGTTCATCCAAGAACTAGATCCCAAGGATATAGTGGTAAAGCAGATTGGAATATCATAAAACAGGTCAAAAAAAATGTTAGTATTCCAGTTATCGGAAATGGTGATGTCAAAACTTGCTATGATGCAAAAAAAATGTTAGATGAAACAAAATGTGATGCAGTTATGATAGGTAGAGGAGTATTAGGTAATCCTTGGTTAATAAGAGAGTGTATCGATTATTTAAACAATAAAGAAATAAAAGAAGTAACAATATTAGATAGATTAGATATGGTTATTAAACATTTAAATTATCTATTAGAATTTAAAGATGAAAAAATAGCTATTTTAGAAATGCGTACTCAAATTGGTTATTATTTGAAAGGAATTTCTAAAGAATATAAGCAAGGATTTATGAAAGTGAATAATAAAGAGGATTTTATTAAATTGGTTGGTGAAGTGAAAAATGAATATTGTACTTAAAAGATTTTTATCATATCTATTAGATATGTTTATTATATTTATGATTTTATTTTTAATAAAGCAATTGTTACCGGTTAATAATTATGAGATAGAATTAAATAATTTAAATGAATTATACATAGAAAAGAAGATAGATAGTGAACTTTACTTAAATCAATTTATATCTATCACTCACAATATTGATAAACAAAATTTTGGAATAAATTTATTTGGTGCTTTTTTGATAATTATTAATTTTATAATAATACCATATTTAACTAAAGGTCAAACTATAGGACAAAAGTTATTTAAATTAAAAATAAAGAAAAAAAACATTGAAATAGAAGATTTGGTTGGAAGAGCAGTAATAATAAACGGATTAGGATATTTATTATTTATGTTTATAATTTTATTTATAGCAACAAATAAAATATACTTTATATTAATAAATTTATTAGGTTTTTTACAAATTTTAGTAGTAATTATTAATGGTTTTATGGTATTATATTATAAGAAAGGAATTGCTGACGAAATAACAAAAACAAGAATTGAGGAGATAAAATGAGAGAATTTACAGAACAAGAATTAGTTAGAAGAGAAAAATTAGAAGATTTAAAAAAATTAGGTATTGACCCTTTTGGTCAAAGATTTGATGTTACATCAAATTCAAAAGAAATTAAAGAAAAATACGCTGATAAGACTAAAGAAGAATTACATGAAGTTGATATTCCTGTTAAAATAGCAGGACGTATTATGACAAAGCGTGGTAAAGGTAAAGCGGGATTTATGCATATTCAAGACAAATATGGTCAAATTCAAATATATGTCAAATTAGATAATGTTGGTGAAGAACAATATGAATTATTTGATAAGGCTGATTTAGGAGATATTGTAGGTATTGAAGGAACTGTTATGCGTACTAATATGGGTGAATTATCAGTTAAAGCAACTAAATATATTCATTTAGTTAAAGCATTAAGACCATTACCTGATAAATATCACGGATTAGTTGATGTTGAAGAAAGATTTAGAAGAAGATATGTTGATTTAATAATGAATGATGATGCAAGACGTGTTGCTTTTATGCGACCAAAAATTATTAGATCTATTCAAAAATACTTAGATAATTTAGGATATGTAGAAGTTGAAACACCAGTTTTACAAGCAACATTAGGCGGCGCAGCTGCTAGACCATTTATTACACATCATAATACTTTAGATATGGAATTTTATTTAAGAATTGCTACCGAATTACCATTAAAAAGATTATTAGTAGGTGGTATGGATGCAGTATATGAAATCGGTAGATTATTTAGAAATGAAGGAATGGATAGAAATCATAATCCAGAATTTACTACTATTGAAGTTTATAAAGCTTATAGTGATTTAGAAGGTATGATGGATTTAACAGAAGGTATTATAAGTAGTGTTGCTTATGATGTTTTAGGAACTTATGACATAAATTGGAAAGGACATAATATTTCTTTAAAGCCAAAGTATAAACGTGCTCATATGGTAGATTTAATTAAAGAAAAAACAGGAATTGATTTCTTTAAAATAACTGATGTAGAAGAAGCAAAAAAATTAGCAATTGAAAATGGTGTTGAAATAGAAAATCATTTTGGTTATGGCCATATAGTTAATGCATTTTATGAAAAATTTGTTGAAGAAACTATAGTTGAGCCAACATTTGTTTTTGGTCATCCAGTAGAAATTAGTCCACTTGCTAAAAAAGATCCAAAAGATCCAAGATTTACTCAAAGATTTGAATTGTTTATTTGTGGTAGTGAATATGCTAATGCGTTTACTGAATTAAATGATCCAATTGATCAATATGAAAGATTTGAAAATCAATTAAAAGAAAAAGAATTAGGTAATGAAGAGGCTAATGAAATGGATATTGATTATGTTGAAGCATTAGAATATGGTATGCCTCCTGCTGGTGGTATGGGAATGGGAATTGATAGATTAGTAATGATGATTACTAACTCTGAAAATATAAGAGAAGTTATATTATTTCCACATATGAAGAATAAAAATTAGGTGATTGTATGAAAAAAATATTTTATTTAATATTTTTTGCTATTTTATTTTTTTCAATAAATATAAGTGTTAATGCTGCATCTGGATATTGTGAATATTCTTTGATTAAAAGTAATACAGGTAGACCAATATTAGACTATGAAAAGGATATTAAGATTAGATTTAATATTGATACGACAAAAAAGAATAAAGTTTCTGTAGAGTGGATAAGCAATTTTCAAGTTTTAAGTAGTACAAATGATTCTTATACATTGTATGATAATTCTTTATATATGTTATCATATAAACTTAAATTTAATGCCAATGATTTATATAGCAAAATAATTAATGATAATAAATTTTCATGTCCTAAATTGTATGGTCAATATCAGGCAGCAGCTAGTTTTAGTATGAATTTATATTATAATACACCTGCAATTAATAATGATTATACACTTGTTGAATTAAATCTTATTGATAGCAAACAACCTCAAAATACTCAGCAAGTACAGTTAATTAATAAATGTGGTGTAGGTGTCATTGGTGATAGATATGGTATGCCAGAAAATATGATGATTGAATTTAGAAAATATACAAATAGAAATGAAGTATGTGTGATTTATAATAAGAATGGAGAATTTTGTCAACCGTTTATTGCAGGTAATGATGTCACAGTTTCGGCGGAAATTAATGCTTTAGCAAAACAATTTGTTTTTAAAAAAGATGATTTAAAAGAAGTTTTTAATGGAATTACATCAACAACAGCTAAATGCTCTAATTTTTGGGTTGATGCTAGTGAAAGCTCATCTGGAACATATCTAATAACAACAGAAGAACCAGAAAGTGGTATGGGTAGTGAAATTACAACTGATGAATATGATCAAGCACAACAAAATCAACAATTTATAGATGGTACTAGATTTAAAGATTTATTAGGACAATTAAAAGCACCATTGAGTAACTTATACTCAGAAGCACTAAATTTTCAATTAACTATTGATGGTAATCCTAATGCCACATTAAATGGTATTACAACTAGTTATGAATTATGTAAAGATAATAATAATGATTGTTCTGAAAATGCTCGTTATTTGACAGAACGAGGATTAAAAAATGTAAGAGGATATTGTAATGAAATATATAGTCAATATTCAAAATATAAAAATGATTCTGATATGATAAATCGTATGGATGAATGTAATAGTTTTGATGATTTTTATGATAGATTAATTAGTGAAGGAATGGTTGAAGATTTAGCAGATGGCTGTGGAATTATTACTACTGAATTAGCAGAAAAATTAAATTATTTTTTAGATATTATTAAAATTGCTGGACCATTAATTGCTCTAGGATTAGGAACAGTTGATTTTATAAAGGTAATTGCTAATGGCGATGCTGATAAAGAAATGAAGAATGCCTTTAAAAAGTTTATGATAAGATTAGGTGCAGCAGCATTATTATTTATCATACCAATTATTATCGCATTTTTGTTAGATATATTTATGAAGCCAAATTCAGGTTATGAGTCAGATAATCCATTTTGTAATGTAATAGATTGGGATGAATAAATGAAATTATATGTAGTAAGACATGGTGAAACTATTGAAAACGCTAATAATTGTTTGGTAGGGCGTATAAATAGTCCTTTAACTGAAAATGGAATAGAACAAGCAAAAAAAGTAAGAGAATATTTTGAAGATAAAGTGATAGATTTAATAGTTAGTTCACCTCTTGATCGTTGTAGGCAAACAGCTAAAATAATTAGTAATGATATGATTCCGATTTATTATTCCGATAGTTTATTAGGAAGAGATCATGGTGAATTTACAGGTAAGCCAAGAGATTCAATTAATTTCGATGAATATTGGAATTATAATAAAAATATTCAATATAAAAAAGCTGAATCGGTTAAAGATTTATACGATAGAATTGCTAAATTAATAGATGATTTAAAAGGTGAATTTACGGATAAATCAATTATAATTATAACTCATAGTGGCGTGATGAGAGTACTATATTATTATTTTAATGGCATACCTGAAGATGGTATATTAAGTGAAATTACAATAAGAAACTGTGAAGTTTTTGAATATGATATATAGGAGGAATTTATGAAAATATTATCAGTAAATGCTGGCAGTTCATCATTAAAATTTCAAATGTATGAAATGCCAGAAGAAAAAGTTTTAATATCAGGAGTTTTTGAAAGAATTGGATTAGATAATAGTTTATATACTATTAAAATTAATGGTGAAAAAATAAAAAAAGAAGCAATCTTAAATAATCATAAAGATGCAGTTAGAATTTTAATTGAAGAATTATTAAATAATAAAGTTATAAAATCTTTAGATGAAATTAAAGGTATTGGGCATAGAGTAGTTCATGGTGGTGATAGATATGCTAAATCAACTATAATTGATGAAGATGTTATTAAAACAATTGAAGAATTATCGTCTTTAGCGCCATTACATAATCCAGCAAATTTAATGGGTATTTTAGCATTTAAAGAGGAAGTACCAGATGCTACTAGTGTAGCCGTATTTGATACTGCTTTTCATCAAACAATGCCAAAAGAATCATATTTATACGCTGTTCCATATGAATGGTTTACTAAATATGGTGTAAGAAGATATGGATTTCATGGAATAAGTCACGATTATTTAACGCAAACATTAAAAGATGTATTGAAAAATGATAAACCAAATTTAATTACTTGTCATTTAGGTAATGGTGGTAGTATTACTGCTATTAAAGAAGGGTTATGTTTTGATACTAGTTTAGGTTTTTCACCTAATGCTGGATTAGTTATGGGAACTAGATGTGGCGATATTGATAGTGCAATTATTCCTTACATAATGAATAAAACAGATGAATCATTAGAAGATGTTATGAATGATTTATCTAAAAAAAGTGGTTATTTGGGTGTTAGTGGTATAAGTAGTGATTCAAGAGATATTGAAGATGGAATAAAAAATAACAATGAAAGATGTATCTTAGCCCAACATTTATTTGTTAAAAGAGCTGTTGAATACATAGCTAAATATTATGTTGAATTAGGGCATGTTGATGCAATTTGCTTTGCTGGTGGAATTGGTGAAAATTCTATTTCAACTAGAAAAGAAATATTAGATGGATTAAAATGTTTAGGTATTAAAGTAGATGAAAAGGCTAATGATGTTAGAGGTGAATTTACTTTAATTACTAAAAAAGATTCTAGTGTTCCTTGCTATGTAATTCCAACAGATGAAGAAGTTATGATAGCACGAGATACATATCATTTTATTGAAGGTTAAACCTTCTTTTTTTATGGACATATTGGTTTAAATATAGTATAATTATTGCAGTGGAAAGTGTGATAGTATGTGTTTTAAAAAGATATATAAACAAATTAAAAAATATGATACGATTATTGTAGCAAGACATATTGGACCGGATCCAGATGCTTTAGGAAGTTCAATAGGTTTAAAGGAAACGATATTATATAATTTTCCAAATAAAAAAGTCTATGTCATTGGAACTTCAGCTAGTAGATTTCGTTATATTGGTAATTTGGATAGATTAGAAGATGTTGATTATAGTAATAGTTTATTAATTGTGACTGATACTCCAGATATAAAAAGAATAGATGGGGTAAATCCAAGCAATTTTGGTTATGTTATAAAAATAGATCATCATCCATTTATTGAAAAATATGGTGATATTGAATTAATTGATGATAAAGCAAGTAGTGCAAGTCAATTAATTATTGAATTAATAAAGAAAACTAATTTAAAAATAAATGAATCTATAGCATCAAAGTTATATATCGGTCTTATTGCTGATACAAATAGATTTTTATATAGTTATACATCGGTTAAAACATTCGAATTAGTAGCTTGGTTAATTAAAAAAACTAATTTAGATTTTACTAGTTTATATGGCAATTTATACAATCGACCATTAAGGGAAATAAAATTTTCTGGATATCTTGCTACTAATTTAATTGTAACTGAAAATGGTTTAGGTTATTTAAAAATAACTGATAATGTTTTAAAAGAATATAATGTTGATTGTTCAACTGCCGGTAATTTAATTGAAAATTTTAACAATATTCAAGAAGTTAAAGTAATTGCTTTTTGTAGTGAAGATAAAGGTAATGACTATATTAAATGCTCAATTAGATCTAAAGGCCCAATTATAAATGAAATAACTTCTCATTATAATGGTGGGGGACATATATATGCTTGTGGTGCTAGACCAAAAACATTTGATGAAGTGGACAAAATGTTAGAAGAGTTAGATTTGTTATGTAAAAATTATTAAAGGAGGGATTATATGTTAGGAAAAGTAATTGATATATTAAAAGATAACCCATTTTATATACCAAGTATATTATTGAAGAATTATAGAAATTTAAATATAACTGATTCAGAATTGATAATTTTAATATATCTTATTAATTCCGATAAAACATTTAATCCTAAAAAAATAAGTACAGATCTAAATTTTAAATTAAATGAAACGATGAGTTTAATTACCTCTTTAACTGATAAAGGAATTATTAAAATAGATGTTATTAATAAAAAAGTAAGAGAAGAAATATTTAATTTAGATGAATTATATAACAAATTAGCATTCTTAATAATTAATGGTAAAGAAACTAAATCTAGTAATATATTTGATGTATTTGAAAAAGAATTCGGTCGAACTTTATCACCAATGGATTACGAAATAATTAGTGATTGGCAAAAAGATTTTGATGATAATTTAATTTTATTAGCCTTAAAAGAAGCCGTATTTAACAATGTCAATAATTTAAGATATATCGATAAAATAATAAGAGATTGGAGTAAAAAAGGTATTAAAACAGAGCAAGATGTAATTAATGATCGTAAAAAATTTGAAAGTAAAAAATCAAATAAAAAATTATTTGATTATGATTGGTTAAATGAAAGAGATAGTTGATTATTTAAATGAATTAATACCTAATCCTAAATGTGAATTAAATTACAATAAAGATTATGAATTATTGATAGCAACAATGTTAAGTGCACAAACTACTGATAAAAGAGTTAATATGGTTACCGAGGTATTATTTAAAAAATATGATAGTCTAGACAAATTAAAACAAGCAAAAATAGAGGATATAATAGATATTATAAGACCAATTGGAACTTTTAATAAAAAGGCTAGTAATGTAATTGAAATAGCTAAAAGATTAGATGGCTATGTACCAAATGATAGAGATTTTTTAGAAAGTTTACCGGGTGTTGGAAGAAAAACTGCTAATGTAGTCTTAAGTAATATTTATCATGTTCCTTGTATTGCTGTGGACACTCATGTTGAAAGAGTAAGCAAAAGATTAAATTTAGCTAAAAAAAATGATACAGTATATGAAGTAGAAAAGAAATTAACTAAAAAGTTTAAAAATTATGATTTATGTCGTATTCATCATCAGTTAGTTTTATTTGGTCGATATTATTGTAAAGCAATAAAACCAGAATGTGAAAATTGTAAATTAAAAAATATATGCAAAAAAGAAAAACAATTTAAATACTTTTAAGATAAGAATAGAAATATAAAATTCTATTTTTTTCATTTTATGCTATTACATTCAAAATACTTAAATAAAAAACAAGTTTTTAAATAAATATACTAAAAAAGGGTAGAATTCC
>CALVKO010000023.1 GCA_944332725.1 uncultured Bacilli bacterium | reverse complement strand
TAATGTATACTTTAGATAGAAAGGTAGATGAAGTTAATATGATAAAATTAACAAATAGCAAAACTGGGGGGGGGGGGGGCATTTACTAAATAATGCTTTTACTTTAATAGAATTACTGGCAGTAATTATTATACTAGCCATAGTAGCACTTATTGCTACACCAATTATATTAGATGTAGTAGAAGATGCAAGAATATCAGCAGGTAAGTCTGAGGCTCAAATGATATTAGGGGGGATAAATAATTATTGTGCAACAGAAGATGTAAAATATCAATTAGATAATAGTTATGCAAAAATATGTACTACAAGTTTAGATACTGAAAAAGTAAAAGAAATGGTTAATTTAGGAAATGCCGATATTATAAGTATAAACTATGATGGAACAAAATTAACTGAATTGGTTATAAAAAGTAATAACCATAAATTTACATTATGTTCAAATGGTCAATTTGCAATGGATGATGAAGAATGTGATGCAGTGGCAGTAATAACAACAGGTCCAATTAAAGATGTGGTACTATCAAATTTTCCATATCTAGAAACAAATGGAAATGGTTGTGTAACATCAACAGAAAATAATTATAGTTATATGGGCGGATGCTATATAAAAGGAAATCCAACTAATAATTCAATATGGTATTCCGGATTTTTATGGCGAATCATGGGAATAAATGCTGATGGAACAGTAAGATTAATAACAGATGAAAATGTAACAGCAATACCTTGGGGAGCAGATGATACTGCTGAAAATTGGGATGATAGTTATGCTAAAGATTGGTTAAATAATTATTTTTATTCAAGATTAAAAGGAAATAATATAATAAAAGAAGAAACTTGGTGTAGTGAAACTACTACTGATGGAAATAGTACAAGAACAACTTGTACAAATAATTTATCGACAGAAACTGCCAAAGTTGGTTTATTAACATTAGATGAATATAATCTTGTAGGTGGAAGTAGTTCATATTTAAATATAGGACAATATCAATGGACAATGACACCATATAGTAGTTCTAACGCTTGGTACGTGTCTGAGGATGGTTACTCCTACAACAATTCCGTTTCCGATACGAATGGCCTTCGTGCAGTTATAAATGTCAACTCTAATGTCACCATTACCGGAGGTAATGGTACTCTAGGGGCAACTTGGAGTAGTCAAGCAGGACCATATATTTTAAACGAAGATAAAAATGTGGAAGTAACAGGAAAATTAAATGAAAAATCAACAAGTGGCGAATATGTGTTGTTTGCTGGAAAAAAATATCGTGTAGTTGATAAAGATAGTAATGGCAATATAAAATTAATACTAGATGGATACTATGAAGAAGATGGAAGTATATTTGAAATGAAATATAATGATACAAGTACAAATGAATTTTCAACAACAACAGGAATAGGACAAAAATTAAATGGTGATGTATTAAATTGGCTAACAAATAATAATGATACAGAAAAAGCAAAATTAGTAAGTGATTATACTTGGTATCAAAACAATTTTGGTTATGGACAAAGTTATACAGTATCATTGAATGAAGAAACTCCAACAAGAAGTATACAAGCAACAGTCGGATTAATAAGAATTGGAGAAATGCTATCAAGTCAAAGTAGTAGTATATTGACTAATGGATATAATGGTACAAGTAGTTATAATAATGCAAAAAGTTATTGGACAATGACACCATATACAAGTAGTTCTAGCGCTTGGTACGTGAATGAGGATGGTTACTCCTACTACTATTCCGTTTCCCTTACGTATGGCCTTCGTGCAGTTATAGTAATAAAATCAGATGTAGAAATAATAAGTGGAACAGGAACATTTAGTAATCCTTATCAAATATAAAATAATTATAAATAAAAATGTGAAAAAGTAACATTTTTATTTTTTTATCATTATTCACTACCTAATTAGATTAAAATGTGATAAAATAGTATTTGTAGAAATATGGTGATGTTATGGGTAGAGTTATAGCGTTAGTTAATCAAAAAGGTGGGGTTGGTAAAACTACCACTAGTATAAATTTAGCTGCATCTTTAGGTGTATTAGGAAAAAAAGTATTATTAGTGGATTTAGATAGTCAAGGAAATAGTACAACAGGTGTAGGTGTAAGTAAGAGTTCTCATGAAAAAACAATATATGATTTAATTATTGATAAGGCTACATTAGATGAAGTTATAATTAAAACAAAGTTCAAAAATTTAAGTATAATTCCTGCTTCAATTAATTTAGCAGGTGCTGATATTGAATTAATGGAAAGAAGTAGAATTGATCATAGTTTTAATAAATCTAGTCAGTTAAAAAAATATTTAGATATTGCTAAAGAAAAATATGACTATATTATAATTGATTGTCCACCATCTTTAGGTATTTTAACAACCAATGCTTTAGCAGCGTCAAATAGTGTAATTATACCAGTACAATGTGAATTTTTTGCATTAGAGGGAATAACACAATTACTTCAATCTATATTGTTTATTCAAAAGGATTTGAATCCAAATTTAAATATTGAAGGTGTGTTATTAACTATGTTAGATAGTAGAACTATTTTAGGATTAGAAGTAGTTGAAGAAATAAAAGCATATTTTAAAGAAAAGGTATATGATACAATTATTCCTAGATTAATTAAAATATCAGAAGCACCAAGCCATGGCAAACCAATACTTGCGTATGATCCTAAAAATAGAGGAACAATGGCTTATTTAAATTTAGCTAAAGAGGTGATTGATCACGATGGAAAATAGAAAAAGAGCTTTAGGTAGAGGATTAGAACAATTATTTAATAGTGAAAATTTAGATTTTGAAAATTTTGAAAAACAAATATATGAAACAACACCAAGAGATGAAATAATTGAATTAAATTTAGATGAGATTAGACCAAATCCTCATCAACCAAGAAAAGTATTTAAAGAGGACGCTTTAAATGAATTAGCTGAGTCAATTAAAAAGAACGGTGTTTTTCAACCAATCATTGTTAAGAAAAGTATTAAAGGTTATGATTTAGTTGCTGGTGAAAGAAGATTTAGGGCTTCTAAAATTGCAGGATTAACGACAATACCTGCTATTATAAGAGATTTTAATGAAGAACAAATGATTGAAATTGCTTTACTAGAAAATTTACAAAGAGAAAATTTAAATGTAATTGAAGAAGCTTTAGCATATAAAGCAATGATTGAAAAATTAAGTCTTACACAAGAAGAATTGAGTAATAAAGTTAGCAAAAGTAGAAGTCATATTACAAATATTTTAGGTTTATTAAGGCTACCTAGTGATATTCAAAAAATGTTAATTAATAACGAAATTACAATGGGTCATGCTAGAGTTTTAAGTAAACTAGAAAACGAAGATAAAATGATTGAATATGCAAAAAAGATAGTTGAAGAAAAATTACCAGTTAGAGAGACTGAAGAAATAACTAATAATGAAGAAAGAAAAGTAAAAATAAAAAAGCATGTTAAAGAAGAAAATAATGATTTTAAGTATGTTGAAGATTTACTAAGAGATAAATTGGACACTAAAATTAAAGTAAAAGATAAAAAAGTTATCATTTCGTTTACTAATGTAGCAGATTTAAATAGAATTTTAGAAATATTAAATGTTAGAGAGTGATAAAATGGAAGAATTTTTAAGAAATTTATTAACTATAAAAATTATTGGACCGATTGCAACTATATTAATTATGTTTATTTTTTATAAAATAGTGAAGAGAATAATAAAAAGATTATTTAATTTTAAAACTAAAAAAATTAAACATAAAAAACAAATAACTTTGATGAATTTTTTTATAAATTTAGCTAGAGTTATTTGTTTAATCATTGCTATTTTAATAATTTTAGAAATGTATGGTATTAAGACAAGTGCTATTATAGCCTCTTTAGGTGCAGTTACAGTTGTAATTGGATTAGCATTTCAAGATATTTTAAAAGATTTTATTGCTGGCTTTTCATTTATATTTGAAGATAGTTATAATGTAGGGGATTGGGTAACAATTAATGGCTTTAAAGGTGAAGTAATTAGTATTGGTATGAAAACAACTAGAATCAAAGCTTATGAAGGAGAAATATTAATTATTAATAATGGTTCTATTACACAAGTAATTAATCATACTGCCTCTAACTCATTGGCAATTGTTGATGTTAATGTTTCATATGATTCAGATATTGATAAAGTAGAAAAAGTATTAAATGAATTATGTAATGAATTAAAAATTGATACATTGAAAGGTGATATGACTTTATTAGGTATTGAAAGTTTAGGTGATAGTGCTATTACATTTAGATTAACTGCTGAAGTTGAAGGTGGCACTCAATATGCAGTACAAAGACAAATTAGAAAGGCAGTTAAATTAAAATTAGATAAAAATAAAATTGAAATACCTTATAATCAATTGGTGGTACATAATGAAAGAGTATAAATTAGGAAGTATTGTTGTTATGAAAAAAGATCATCCTTGTGGTACTAATGAATTTGAAATAGTAAGAGTTGGTGCGGATATTAAAATAAAATGTTGTAATTGCGGTAGGATGATTATGTTACCAAGAATTGAATTTAATAAAAAATTAAAAAAAGTTAAAGTTTTATAGGAGGCAATATGAAAAAGAAAAAATCTTTATCCCCTATTATAACAATGATTTTAATTATTGTTTTTGTGGTTATTTTAAGTAGCGTATTAGCGCTTATTAATTTTGATGGAACTGGAACTACTATTGCTAATGGTATTTTAGAAACATCAATAGTTGTTGTTAGAAGTATATTATCTAAAGAAGGTTTAATTTATTTCTTTAGTAACGTTATAACTAATTTTAGTTTATTAGAACCTTTTATTTTATTAATACTATCTTTTATAGCAATAGGTATTGCTAAAGAAAGTGGATTTTTAAAACATTTATTCAGTCCTTTAAAACATTTAAAATTTAATGTTTTAACCTTTATTGTTATATTTATAAGCGTTATATCAACGATAATAGGTGATTATAGTTATATTATTTTATTACCATTATCAGCAATTTTATATCAATACAATAATAAAAGCCCTATTTTAGGTATTGTAACTGTTTTTTTAGGGATAACATTAGGTTATGGAACAGGTATATTTTATAATTATAATGATTATGCACTAGGCGTATTAACGCAAGCAGCTGCTGTTTTAGATGTTGATCCATCTTATAAATTTAATTTATATTCTAATTTATATATTATGATTGTAAGTACGATAGCAATAAGTTTTATAATAACATTTTTAATTGATAAATATTTAAGTAAAAAACTTGTCACTAATACTAAATATGAAGATGAGTTAGTAACTTCTAAAAAAGCATTTATATTTTCAATTATTGCTTTTGTTATTTTACTAATTCCTATTATTATAATGCTTTTGCCAAATGGAATTTTATTAGATAATACTCAAACACACTATGTGGCTAAAATATTTGGTACTAATGCGCCATTTAATTTATCATTCATGTTTTTATTTTTAGTTATTATGGCAATAGTTGGATTAGTATATGGATTTATTAGTAAAAATTTTAAAACTAATCACGATTTTGGATGGTCATTTACAAAGGAATTAAATAATATTGGTTATTTATTTGTTTTGATGTTTTTATCTTCAATATTAATTAGTATTATTAATTGGACTAATTTAGGTACAGTTATTGCTAATAATTTAGTTTATATAATAAGTTTGTTTGATTTTACAGGTATTCCGTTAATAGTTATCACTTTTATATTTATTATATTAATGAGCATTTTAATGCCAGGTAGTTTAGAAAAATGGGCTCTAATTTCACCTATTTTAGTACCTTTATTTATGAAAGGTAATTTAACCCCTGATTTTGCGCAATTTGTATTTAAAGCAGCAGATAGTGTTGGTAAAATAATTACTCCATTATTTATTTATTTTATTGTTATGTTAGGATTAATTCAAAAATATAATAAAAATGAAAATAAGGTTACTTTGTTTAATACTATTAAATTAATTTGGCCGATAATTTTATCGATGATTATTTTCTGGTTATTGATATTAATTATTTGGTATATTGCAGGTTTGCCTTTAGGAATAGACACTTTAGTTACTATGTAAATTCAAGTTTAAAACACTTGAATTTTTAATTTATAATTAATTATTGATTTTTAATGCTTATTTTGTTATACTATACGTGGGAGATGATAATATGGAAAAAATAAATGATATTGCAAAATGGTTTATTAATGAAATATCACCAGATCCGTTAAAACTTCAAAAATTAATTTATTTAGCGCAAGGTTTTTCTTATGTATTTAATGATGAATGTCTTTTTAATGAAGATTTAGAGGCGTGGGTACATGGTCCAGTCAATAGAGAGATATATTTTAATTATTGCGATTATGCATATAGACCTATCGTAATAAAATATCAAATAACTAATTTATCTTCAAAATCACTAAAAGTATTAGAGTATGTTCGTGATACATATGGCAAATATGATTCTAAGTATTTAGAAGAATTGACACATAATCAATATCCATGGCAATTTGCAAGAGAAGGATTAGATCCTGATGAACGTGATAATAAAATAATTCCGAAAGAAATAATAGCAGAATATTTTAGTAGTATTATATTACAACCTAGTAGTGAGGAATGGGATAAATGATAGGTGAAATTTGGTATTATAAAGCAAAATTGCCAAATAGTGATGAATATAAAGTTCGTCCTGTTTTAGTTATTGGTAATGATGCTAATAACAATTTGTTATATGCAGATATTCATTATGTTATTATTTCATCATCTTCTCCTGTTGGTATTTATGATGTGGTTATTGAAGAAAATATTGCAAAATCAATAAATTTAATTCGTAAATCTATAATAAAAACTACAAAAATTTATACAGGTCCAAGAACCTTGTTTGAAAGAAAATTAGGTGTTTTGCCAGAAAATTTAAAACAAGAATTTATAAATAAATATCGTGAATATCAAAATCAATTAATCAATAGTTTTTTGATTGAAGAATATGTATAATTAAAATCAATGTTTGATTTTTTTTTCTTGTTTTGATATACTATATAAGTATTTGAAGAGGTGATTTTATGGCTTTAACTGCTGGAATAGTAGGTTTACCTAATGTTGGGAAAAGTACATTATTTAATGCAATAACAAAACAAAATATATTAGCTGCTAATTATCCTTTTGCTACTATTGAACCAAATGTAGGAGTAGTAATAGTACCGGATAAGAGATTAGATTTTTTAAATGATTTATATCAACCTAAAAGTTTAGTTCCAACCGCTTTTGAATTTACCGATATAGCAGGATTAGTAAGTGGAGCATCACATGGTGAAGGTTTAGGGAATAAATTTTTATCACATATTAGAGAAGTAGATGCAATAGTTGAAGTGGTAAGATGTTTTGAAAATAAAAATATTATTCACGTGGAAAATGATATTAATCCAATTAGAGATATTGAAATAATCAATGTAGAACTTATATTAGCAGACTTAGAAGTTGTAGAAAACAGATTAAATAGAATTGGTAAAAAAGCAGCAATGTCTAAAGATAAAGATACAATTAAAGAGGTAGAATTATTAAATAAAATAAAAGATAATTTAATTAAAAATTTTCCTTTAAGAAGAATGCAATTTGATAAGGAAGAATTAAAATTACTAAGACCATTTAACTTTTTAACTTTAAAACCAATTATATACATGGCTAATGTAAGCGAAGAAGATTTATTAAATAAAAATAATCCTTATGTTGTAAAAGTTGAAGGATATGCCGAAGCGGAAAATGCTAAAGTAATTAAAGTGTGCGCAAAAATAGAATCTGAATTAAGTGATTTAGATGAAGAAGAAAAAATAGTATTTTTAAATGATTTAGGTATTGAAGAAAGTGGATTAAATAAATTAATAAAAGCAACTTATTCTTTATTAGGATTAGAAACTTTCTTTACTGCTGGAACTGATGAAGTAAGGGCTTGGACATTCAAAAAAGGTATGAAGGCTCCAGAATGTGCTGGTATAATTCATACTGATTTTGAAAAAGGCTTTATTAAAGCAGAAGTGTTTAGTTATTATGATTTAGAAAAATATGGCGATGAGAAATTAGTTAAAGAAGCTGGTAAGGTTAGATTAGAAGGAAAAGATTATTTGATGCAAGATGGCGATATCTGTTATTTTAGATTTAATAAATAAAGTTGATACCACATCTATCATAAATAGTATAATTAAGATATAAGTAAAATATTTAGGTATTTTACTTATTATTTTATCTAATAAAGGTTTAATATAATATATTAAAATAATACTACTTAATCCCCAAATAACTGCTACTTCTAATGCAATATATTTACCTATATTAAATTCATAATCAGTATAATCCCAAAAAGTTATATTAAAAATAAATTCAATTAAATAACCACCTAAAGCTTCAATAAGTGTCAATACAAAACTGCAATTAATAAACAATAATATTACCTTTAACATTTTATTTATATTTAATTTAGTAATATATTTGTTTATTAAAATAATTATAACACTACCAATTCCGTAAATAGGAGTCCACCAACCTAATAGGATACCGCTATTACTTTTCATTATAAATGTTTCTATTAAATGGCCAATAAATGACATAATAAAAAAATAATTTACATAATACAATTTAATCACCTTTTATTAGTTTGGCCAAAAATGAAAAAATATTGACATTAACATGTAATTAATATACAATTAATTTGAGGTGGATGTATGAATATAATTGAAATAGCTAAAAAAAACAACTTAATAAAAGAATTAAAAGATGTTGATATTGTTGAAGATAATTCCGTATATTTAAATGAAGAAAGTAATATATATAATTTTAAATATAGTGTTGGTGATATTGTTTTTGTAGAAAAATATAATTATAATAATGGCACCAATGGTTTTAATCATTTATTTTTAATTATTGAAGATAATTACATAGTTAGTATGGATTATTTTTGTTTATTAATTTCTTCTCAGTTAGATAAATTAAAATATAAAACAAATTTATTTTTTGCTAAAGATGAAAAAAATAATTTAAAAAAAGATAGTATTGTAAAATTAGATAATATATATAGAATTGAGAATGATGATATATTATTTAAAGTTGGCGAAGTTACAAAAGAAAAATTAAAAATATATCGTGATACTTTTATAAAAATATATAGTTAACCTATTTACATTTTAAAATAAGTTTGCTATAATCTTAAACGAGTGAGTATTTACTCCTTGCTTTTATTTATAAAAGCCAATAGTCCATAAGGAGGTGTTAAGATGCGTAGATATGAAATTATGTTTATAGCAAGACCAACTTTATCAGTTGATGAAAAGAAAAATGTAATTACTAAATTTTCTAAAATTTTAACAGATAATAAGGCTACTATAACAGGGGAAAAAGATATGGGACAAAGAGAATTAGCTTATGAAATTAAAGATTTCAAATCAGGTTTCTATTATGTTATTACTCTTGAAGCTAACGACGATGTTGCTATTAATGAATTTGATAGACAAGCTAGAAATTCATCTGATATTATTCGTCATTTGATTACAAAAATCGAAGACTAAGGAGGAATTATGAATAGAGTTTTATTAGTAGGAAGATTAACTGCTAAACCTGAATTAAGATATACTAATTCAAATATACCATATACTCGTTTTTCTGTAGCAGTAGATGGTATTCCAAGTAATAATGGAGAAAGAAGAACTGACTTTATTAACACAGTTGCTTGGAGAAAACAAGCAGAAAATGTTTGCCAATATTTAGATAAAGGTAGTTTAGTTTCTGTTGAAGGAAGATTACAAACAAGTAATTATACAGATAAAGATGGTAATAAAAGATATTCAATGGATGTTCAAGCGGATAGCATAAGATTTTTGGAATCTCGTGCACAATCTCAAAATAGAATGGCAAGTACATCTGCTACTCCATATGATTTCCAACAACCATCTAATGATGTTAATATCGATAATGATCCATTTGCTGATTTTGGAGATAGTGTGTCAATCGATGATAACTTTTTAGATTAAGGAGGAATATAAATGGCTGAATTTTATCGTAAAAAGAAAAAAGTATGCCAAATGTGTGCTGGTAAAGATGTTGATTATAAAGATGTTGAAACTATTAAAAGATATATCAGTAACGAAAAAGGTAAAATATTACCTCGTAGAATTACTGGAGCATGTGCAAAACATCAAAGACATATTGCTAATGAAATTAAAAAAGCACGTTTTATGGCTTTAATACCATTTACAAAATAGTAAATGGTTTTTTTCTTAAAAATATGTTAGAATATGATTAGGGGGTTATTATGAATGAAAGATATTATTTAGATTTAAAAGTAAAAAAATTTGTTAAACCAGATAAATACATTGATGTAAAACTATTTGTTAGACTCAAGAGATTCAAATAGAATGGGCGAATATTATAGGGAAGCACCAGTTTATATATTAAAAAAAGGAAGATTAGATATCGAGCCATATCAAGGAATAAATTATGAAAAAATTGATGAATTTATGGATAAATATTTTGAATTTCTAAATAATCCGATAGGAGGAGATATACTGATGAGTATATTAAAAGTCAAATATTACACTATTATTTTGTTTATATACCTCCTTATTTTGATGTTAATGGACGAATTAGTAGAACAGTAAGTATGTGGTACTTACTTAATCAAAAAAGTTTTCCTTATATAATTTTTAATCGTGGCATAAGTTTTAAAGATTGTGAATATACCAAAGTTATAGAGGATGTTAGAAAATATTGTGATTTATCATATTTTATTGATTATATGTTATCGACAGTAAAAGTTGAATTAGAGAAAGAATATGTTATGCAACAACAAGCCAATTTAGCAAATTCTAAATTTACCGGATTAGATTATCAAACTTTATTATATTTTTTAACATTAAATGGTTTAAAAACAGTTTTAGATTTTACTAATTTATATAATAAATTTAATGATAAAAAGAGTGTAAAAGAAATATATGAAACAATGATTGTACCTTTATTAGATAAAGAAGTTTTAGATATTGAGAGAACGACTAAAAAGAATATGTTTTGTGATAATAGTAATATGGTATTAAAATTAAGGAATAAAGATCAGATAGATTATGATAAGGTTAAAAGATTAATTTTGTGAGGTGAATAATATGATTTATACAGGTAGTTATAATAACTGTTTAAAAGGAAATAAAGTTTCAATTTCTGGAGATAGAGGAAAAAATGTTGGTTATCAAGGGTTATGTTTTCCTCCTTTAGCGCCTAAACTATCATTTTGGAAAGAATGGCATAATAATATTGGAAAAATAAGCGAAGAAGAAAATAATTATTTTTATATTAAAAATTACTATGATTTGGTTTTAAAAAAACTTGATGCTAAAGAAATATTTAAACTATTTAATAATGAAACTATATTTCTTTGCTATGAAGAAAATAATCAATTTTGTCATCGCCATATTGTTGCTTATTGGTTAGAAAAAGAATTAGGGATAACTGTATCAGAAATTAAAACAGACAAATTTGGCAATGTTACTATTTTAGAAAGACCAAAATGGATAAAAGAAATGTTAGATAATGTAATAAAAGAACAAGAAAAGAAATTTGTAAAAAAAATTGAAGGTGTATAAATATGGAATTATTATCTCCTGCTGGTAATTTTGAGAGTTTAAAAGCAGCAATATTAGGCGGATGCGATGCTGTATATTTAGGCGGTAAGTTATTTGGTGCTCGTGCTTTTTCAAATAATTTTAATAACGATGAATTAATTGAAGCAATTAAATTTGCTCATTTATATGGTGTTAAAGTATACGTGACAGTAAACACCTTAATTTATGAAAATGAAGTAGATAAATTTATGAGTTATGTCGATTTTCTATATAAAAATAATGTCGATGCTTTAATTATCCAAGATATTGGAATGATGGATTTAATTAGAAAAACTTATCCTTTATTAGAACTACATGCTTCAACACAAATGCATATCCATAATTTGGATGGTGTTAAGTTGATTGAAAATTTAGGTTTAAAAAGAGTTGTTTTAGCCCGTGAAACACCTATTTCATTAATAGAAGAAATTAAAAAAAATACTAATATTGAAATAGAAGTGTTTATTCATGGGGCCTTATGTGTTAGTTATTCAGGGCAATGTTTATTTAGTAGTTTAATTGGTAATAGAAGTGGTAATAGAGGAAGTTGTGCAGGTAGTTGTAGGCAAAAATATAATTTATTAGTTAATGGTAAAAAAGTTAATAAAGATGAGTATTTATTAAGTTGTAAAGATTTATGCACTATTGAAGATATAGGCAAATTAATCGATATTGGTGTTGATAGTTTTAAAATAGAAGGTAGAATGAAATCTCCCGAGTATGTTTATTTAGTTACTAAATTATATAAAGAAGCAATAGATTCATACGTTAATGGTAAAGAAATAAAAATAAATTTAACCGAATTAAAGAAAATGTTTAATAGAGAATATACTAAAGGATTTTTGTTTAATGAAAAATATATTGTAAATGAATATCGTCCAAATCATTTAGGTGTAGAACTTGGTAAGGTAATAAAATCGCAAAATAATTATGTTGATATTTTATTAACAGATGAATTAAATATTAATGATGGTATCAGATTTATTAATAATGATGTTGGTTTCATTGTAACTAGCATGTTTAAAAATAAAAAAAGAATTACTAAAGGAAATATTGGTGATGTTGTATCTATTTATTGTAAGGATAAAGTATTTGGTAATGTAGTTAAAACATATGATTATTTATTAAATAAAAAAATTGATGATATTTTAAAGGTTAATAAAAAAATAAAAATTAAAGGTGATTTAGAAGTTTATCTTAATAATAAAATTAAATTAGAAGTTTTTGATGGTAAAAATAGTATTGTTGTATTTGGCAATGTAGTTAATGAAGCAATAAATAGTCCAATATCGTTTGATAGAATAAAAGAACAGTTAAATAAATTAGGCAATACTATCTATGAGTTTAGTGAATTAAATATAGTAGGTGATACTAATATATTTATACCGATTAAAGAATTAAATGAATTGAAAAATAATTTTGTTAATTTATTAAATGAAAAAAGATTATATAATTATAAGTATATTAAAGAAGAATATAGTATTGATTTACCAGATTTTCCTAAAGAAAGAAATTATAATATTTTAATTAGTAATATTAAAGATTATGATAAAAATAGTAATTATAAATATATTTATATGGATGAAAATTTATATAATAAAATTGATGACTCAAGAAAAGTATTAAGACTAGATCGAGTAATTGAAAAACATAAAGAATATAATAAAAAATTATTAATAGGTGAATTGGGTAGTTTAATGTATAAAGATATATTAACTGATTTTTCATTCAATGTTACTAATTCCTATTCAGTAGCGTTTTTACACAGTAATAATGTCAAACAAATATGTTTATCCTATGAATTAACTGATACCCAAATTAAAAACTTAATTGATGCTTATCATAACAGATATCATAAACATCCTAATTTAGAACTAGTTATATATGGCAATTTAGAGGCTATGATATCTAAATATAATATTAATAAAACATATAATGTTAATAATTCAATTTTAGAAGATAGATTCAAAAATAAATATCCGATTGTTATTAAAAATGAATTGATGCATATCTATGACTATAAAAAAAGAAATCTTGTAGATCATAATAAATATTTTGATATGGGTATTAACAATTTAAGATATAATAAAGATGTATGAAAATATGTCTTTTTTTACTTATGTTATAAAATTATGAGAATATCTTAAGTTTAATGATATAATCATAAATAAAAAATAGTAAATTTCAATAACTGCAAACAACTGCAAATAACTGCAAACAACTGCAAACAAAAAAATTTAGACATAAAATAAATTTATAAAAAAGTGATATTGGAATTAATGAATATGTAATTTATTCAATAAAAGAAGTATACTTATATTTTGCTATGAATTTAAATTAATAAGACATAAGTATGAAAATATGTCTTTTTTTGTAAAATAGAGAAAAATATACGTAATGAAAATAATAAATCATACGGAATAAAAAAGCAAAATTATACGTAATGTATTTACAATAATTTAATAAAAGAGTATAATTATATTAATAGAAAGGAAATATTTAAATTGTGATAATATGGAAATAAAAAATTATAAACCTCGAATAATTGATGATAAAATAGAAGAATATTTAAATACATTTGGTGCAGTTTGTATAGAAGGGCCAAAATGGTGTGGTAAAACTTGGACATCGTTATATCATAGTAAAAGTCAAATTATGCTAGGAGATCCAAGCGGTAATTTTCAAAACAAACAATTAGCCGAATTATCACCTGATATAATTTTAGAAGGAGATAAACCTCGCTTAATAGACGAATGGCAAGAAGTTCCAAGAATATGGGATGCAGTTAGATATAATGTCGATAAAACAGGAACTAAAGGACAATATATTTTAACTGGCTCTGCTACACCTAACCATAAAGGAATATTACATAGTGGTGCGGGACGAATAGCAAAATTAAGAATGAGACCGATGTCATTATATGAGTCTGGTGCTTCAACTGGTGATATTTCTTTAAAAGATATTTGCAACAATAATATAAAAGAAAAATTAACTGGTGAAGTAAATTTAAAAAAAATAATCGATTTAATAATAAGAGGAGGTTTTCCTAGTAATATCGATACACCTTTAGAAAATGCTAGTCTAATGCCAACAGAATATTTAAATGCAATAATAGATGATGATGCTTTTCGAATTGATGGAATAAAAAGAGATACAACAAAAATGAAACTACTATTACGCTCATTAGCGCGAAATGAAAGTACTACTGTAACTAATAAAACATTAAAAAATGATATAAAAGAAAAAGATAATGAAGATATCGATGTCGATACTGTAGCATCTTACTTAGATATATTTGAAAGATTATTTATAATAGATAATCAAAAACCATTTTTTCCTAAAATGCGTTCTTCAGTAAAAGTTAAACAAGCAGAAAAAAGACATTTTGTTGATCCATCTTTAGCCTGCTCATTATTAAAAGGAACTAAAGATAAATTATTAAATGATTTAAATACGCTTGGATTCCTATTTGAATCTTTATGTGAACGAGATTTAAAAATATATGCAGAATCATTTAATGCTAATTTATATCATTATCAAGATTATAATAATAAAGAAATAGATGCAGTAATTGAATTAGAAGATGGCCAGTGGTGTGCTTTTGAAATAAAATTAGGCGCTAATCAAATAGATGAAGCTGCTAATAACTTGTTAAAAATAAAAGAACAATTTAAAGAAAATGGTCCTAAAGTATTATGTGTAATATGTGGTTTATCTAATGCTATATATAAAAGACCAGATGGTGTAATAGTAGTTCCTATAACTTCATTAAAAAATTAGACGTTTTCCTATTGCATTAAATTAAAAAATAATGTATACTCTTTATAGAAAGGTAGATGAAGTTAATATGATAAAATTAACAAATAGCAAAACTGGGGGGGGGGGGGCAATTACTAAATAATGCCTTTACTTTAATAGAATTACTGGCAGTAATTATTATTTTAGCCATAGTAGCACTTATTGCTACACCTATAATATTAGATGTAGTAGAAGATGCAAGAATATCTGCTGGTAAGTCTGAGGCGCAAATGATATTAGGGGGAATAAATAACTATTGTGCATCAAGTGAAATGAAAAAACAAATGGGAACATTAGGTAGTGAGGATATCGATTGTTCAATTAAAACATCATTTACTGAAGAAGAAATAGGAAAAATGTTAAACTTAGGTAATGCTACAGTAATATCAAATAGTTATTCAAATGGAAAATTAACAGAATTAGTTATAGAAAGTAATAATCATACATTTACATTATGCTCAAATAATCAATTTGCAATGGATGATGAAGAATGTGGTGGTGAAGTATCACTAGTAGGTACGCCAATAATAGAAAAAGCAAAAGAATTAGTATATGAAAATGATACTTGTAAAACAGACGGAACAACATATCAATATATGGGTGGATGTTATTTAAAAGGAAAGCCAACTAACAATTCATTATGGTATTCTGGATTTTTATGGCGAATAATGGGAATAAATGCTGATGGAACGGTAAGATTAATAACCGATGAAAATGTAACAGCAATACCATATCATGGGAATAAGTTCAACATGGGATGAAAGTTATGCCAAAGATTGGTTAAATAATTATTTTTATTCAAGATTAAAAGGAAATAATATAATAAAAGAAGAAACTTGGTGTAGTGAAACTCTTACTGATAGAAATAGTGCAAGAACAGAATGTACAAATAATTTATCGCAAAAAAAAGCAAAAGTAGGCTTACTAACACTAGATGAATATAATCTTGCTGGTGGTAGTAGTTCATATTTAAATATAGGACAATGGCAATGGACAATGACGCCATATAGTAGTTCTAGCGCTTGGAGCGTGAATGGGATTGGTAACGCCCGCAACAATTCTGTTTCCTACGCGAATGGTCTTCGTGCAGTTATAAATGTCAACTCTGATGTCACCATTACCGGAGGTAATGGTACTCTAGGAGCAACTTGGAGTAGTCAAGCAGGA
>CALVKO010000022.1 GCA_944332725.1 uncultured Bacilli bacterium | reverse complement strand
TAGAAGAACTATCAGAAAAGAGTGATATAGTGGATAATTTTAAAGAAGATGTAATAAAAGCAAATGAAGATAAATTAGTAGTAGAATGGATAAGTAAAGAAGAAGAACAAAAACAATATGAAGAAGTAATGTATGAAAAAGGACTTATTCAAGGAAAACAAGAAGGCTTAGAGGAAGGAATTATCCAAGGCAAACAACAAGGTTTAGAAGAAGGTATCACTCAAGGAATTGAAAAAAATAAAATAGAAAATGCAAAGAAAATGTTAGAATTAAAAATGGATTTAGAAACGATAAGTAAAATTACAGGTTTAACTATAGAAGAAATAGCAAGTTTAAGAAATTAATGATTTAAAATAATCATTATTTTTTTGTAATTTTAGTTGCAATACATATGTTCGTGATGTATAATAATGATGATTTAAATTTTAAAATATTAAATGTTAGAGGTGTTTATATGGATAAAATAATAATTAAAGGTGCTAGAGAAAATAATTTAAAAAATATAGATCTTGAATTACCTAAGAATAAATTAATTGTTATGACAGGTGTATCAGGAAGTGGTAAAAGTAGTTTAGCGTTTGATACTATTTATGCTGAAGGTCAAAGGAGATATGTGGAAAGTTTGTCTGCTTATGCAAGACAGTTTTTAGGTGGCACGGAAAAGCCTGATGTCGATAGTATCGAAGGATTAAGTCCTGCTATTAGTATCGATCAAAAAACAACTAATAAAAATCCAAGAAGTACGGTTGGGACGATAACTGAAATATATGATTATTTAAGGTTATTATATGCAAGAATTGGGACTTCTTATTGTCCAATTCATAAGAAGCCAATTACTAGTCAAAGTATCGAAGAGATGACTAATCAAATAATGGAATTAGATATAAATACTAAAATAAGAGTTTTAAGTCCAGTAATTTATGGAGAAAAAGGTACTCATAAAGATTTATTAGAACGATTAGTTAAAGATGGTTATGTAAGAGCAATAATCGATAACGAAGAACATGAATTAAGCGAAGAAATAAATTTAGAAAAAAATAAAAAACATTTTATTGAAGTTATAATTGATAGATTAATTATTAAAGAAGATATAAGAAGTAGATTATATGAATCAATAGAATTAGCCTCTAAATTAAGTAAAGGTAAAGTTGTTATTGATGTTGTTGGTAGTGATAAAATAGTTATGAGTGAAAATTACGCTTGTCCTGAATGTGATTTCTCATTACCGGAGTTAGAACCAAGATTATTTAGTTTTAATTCACCATATGGCGCTTGTGATGAATGTAAAGGATTAGGTATAAAATTAAAAATAGATGAAGATTTAATTATTCCTAACAGAGATTTAAGTATTAATGAAGGAGCAATTGTATCTTTAAATTTAGATGATGAAAATAGTATTTATTCGACACAAATGAATACATTAGCTAAGTATTATGATATTGATTTAAATACTCCGATTAAAGATTTAGATAGAAAAAAATTAGATATTATTTTATATGGTTCAAAAGATATTTTAGAATTTAAATATGTTTCTAAAAATGGTAATACGAGAAATAGCAAAGATTATTTTGAAGGAATTATTACTAATTTAGAAAGAAGATATATTGAAACTAAAAGTAATTGGATAAGGGAATGGATAGAAAATTATATGACAGAATCAGTTTGTCCTAAATGTAAAGGGGCAAGGTTATCTGATTCAGTATTATCAGTACTAATTAATAAAAAAAATATTTATGAATTAACGAAATTAAGTATTAAAGATTTAAAAGAATTTTTATCTAATTTAAAATTAAATAAAGAACAGACTCAAATATCAGAATTAATCATTAAAGAAATATTATCACGATTAACTTTTTTAATTAATGTTGGATTAGAATATTTAACTTTAAATAGATCAGCAGGTACTTTATCAGGTGGTGAAGCAGGAAGAATTAGATTAGCAACGCAAATTGGTTCAAGATTAACAGGTGTATTATATGTTTTAGATGAGCCAAGCATCGGATTACATCAAAGAGATAATACAAGATTAATTAATTCTTTATTAGAAATGCGTGATTTAGGTAATACTTTAATTGTTGTGGAACATGATACCGATACGATGTTAGCAAGTGATTATTTAGTTGATATTGGACCTTTTGCTGGATTACATGGGGGGGAAGTAGTAGCAAGTGGTACTCCTAAAGAGGTTATGGAAAATCCTAATAGTATTACAGGTAAATTTTTATCTGGTATTGAAAAAATAGAAGTACCTACTAAAAGGAGAAAAGGTAATAAAAAGTATTTAGAAATTAAAGGTGCTAAAGAAAATAATTTAAAAAATATCAATGTGAAAATTCCTTTAAACACATTTACTTGTGTTACTGGTGTATCAGGAAGTGGGAAATCAACTTTAATTAATGAAATATTATATAAAGCAGTTGCAAGTAATTTATATAAGTTTAAGGAAAAACCAGGACAATATAAAGAAATTAAAGGATTAGAAAATATTGATAAAGTAATTGATATATCGCAAACACCAATCGGCAGAACACCAAGAAGTAATCCAGCAACATATACTGGTGTATTTGATGATATAAGAGATGTTTTTGCTCAAACTAAAGAGGCTAAAATAAGAGGTTATGATAAAGGAAGATTTTCATTTAATGTTAAAGGTGGAAGATGTGAAGCGTGCTGGGGCGATGGCGTTAAAAAAATAGAAATGCATTTTTTACCAGACGTATATGTTCCTTGTGAAGTATGTCATGGAACAAGATATAATAAAGAAACTTTAGATATTAAATATAAAGGTAAAAGTATTTATGATGTTTTAGAGATGCGGGTTGAAGAAGCATATGAATTTTTTGAAAATGTTCCGAAAGTTAAATCTAAATTACAAATGTTAATGGATGTTGGGTTATCTTATGTTAAATTAGGTCAAAGTGCTCCTACTTTATCAGGTGGTGAAGCGGCAAGAGTAAAATTGGCTAAAGAATTACAAAAGAAACCAACTGGTAAAAGTTTATTTATATTAGATGAGCCAAGTACTGGTTTACATAGTTATGACATAAAAAAACTGTTAACTATTTTACAAAAAATTGTCGATAATGGCGATACTGTTTTAGTAATTGAACATAATTTAGATATTATTAAAGTGGCAGATTATATCATCGATTTAGGTCCTGAAGGCGGAGATAGAGGTGGTAATATCGTTGCTTGTGGTACACCAGAAGAAATTGTTAAAGTTAAAGAAAGTTATACTGGTGAATTTTTAAAACCATATTTGAAAGGATAATTATGCGAGAAAAATCTTGTGGTACAATAATTATAGATAATAATAAAGTTTTAATTATAAAACAAAAGCAAGGATTTTATGGGTTTGTTAAAGGACATATGGAAGAAAATGAAACAGAAATAGAAACTGCTATAAGAGAAACAAAAGAAGAAACTAATTTAGATGTATTAATTTATGAAACAAAAAGATATTCAGTAAATTATAAAGTTAATAATAAAATAAATAAAGAAGTAATTTATTATTTAGCTAAGCCAATTACTAAAAATATTAAAAAACAAGAATCAGAAATAAATGAAATTTTATGGGTTGATATTGATAAAGTAATTGATATATTAACTTATAATAATATTAAAAACATGTGGAAAAAAGTATTAAAAGACATTAAAAATGATGAATTTTAATACTTTTTTCTTTTTTTTGCAGGATTTCCACATGTTTTTGTCGTATATAACTAGTAGGAGGTGATTTATTGAAAAAGATTTTATGGTTAATATTTTTAAGTATTTCTTTAATTAACTTTGTTTCTGCTAAAGTATATTACTCTGATTATTCTAATTTTAGTGAATTTCAAGAAGATGAAGTAATATCTAATGATACTACTGATGTAATTAAGGAAGCAAGATATTTGTGGTATAAGAATAATGAAGTATTAAAGGATTATAAATTATATAATGAAGACGATAAGTTTAGTGATGATTGTTATTTAACTGAATATTCTAGTTGGATGAATGAAAAGCTTGATAATATCGGTTATATTTATGAAACTAGAGAAAAATATACTTATACCAAAGCGAAAGAAGCACGATATATTCATTTATATAATTTACAAGGAAGTTATGGTGCTTTTAGAATACCAGAATTGAATATTAGTGTCGATGGTAAAAAAATAAACTATACTTTTACATGTAATGGTTGTAATAGTGATTTTAGTAAATATATTAACAATGGTAATTATGACGAAAATAGTTCATACATTGATAATGATGGCTCTTTAATTGTCGATTTAGGTAAAAGTTATCCGATAACTAAAATAAAAGTATTATTTTATATCTATGATTTAGGAAGTACAGATAAATTATATACTATTGGCTTTTCAAATGATAAAAAAGATATATATGCTGCACAGAGTTATACAATGAAATTTTCTGATTATTATTGGGATAATGCTCAAAAAGTTACTAGAACAGTCTATGATTTAAGTGTTCCTGCAACTACTTATAGTACTACTTATAATTCATATGAAAAAGAAAGTAATGATTATATAATTGATACTAAAGTAAATTATGAATATCGCTATCAGGAAAAATGGTGTAAAGTTTATACATTAGAAAAAGAATATTCAAATTATTCTAAAGAACCAATAGGTGATTATTTATACAAGGTAGAAGAAAGTTTAAAATATTTTTACAGTTATCGAACTAGGGATAAATTAGAAATCAATATAAATCAAATAACAAATAAAGATTTTAATTTAAATAATTTTATTATTTATAGTACTGATAAAGTTATAATAACCGATAATATCGATTGGAATAAAAATGGTGTATATGATATAAGTTTTAAATTGAATGATTTGATAGTTAAAGAAAAAGTTACTTTAGATCTCGAAAGCAATACGATAGCATCCTTAGAAGAACAGATAAAAGAATACCAAGACAAAATAAAAGATTTAGAAGAACAATTAAATAAATGTAATTTAGATAAAAATTGTTTAAATAAAAAAATAGATGAATTAACTAAAAAAATTAACAATTTAAATAACGAACTTGTTAAAAAAGAAGAAGAAATTTATAATCTAAATGAATTAAATGATTTCAACAAAAATAAAATAACCGATTTAGAAAAAGATATTAAAGATTTAAATGCTGGAATTGGTAATTTAACTTTAGAAAAACAAGACTTACAAAATAAATTAAATGATCAACAATTACCTAAATATATATTAAAAATTGGTAATTTAGATAGTAGAATTATACTTGTAATATTTCTTTTACTTCTTTACCTAAGTTATTTAATTGGAAAAAAGTCGAATAAAAAATAGGTCTAGTTTTGTCGATTATGTATAATTTTAAAAAAAGATGTGCTAAATTATTATGGAAGGTGATAGCTTGTTAGATATTAATTTAGAATTTTGTAAAGGAATTTTATTTATAAGATTAAAAGGAGTACTTGATAAAAATACTGTTAATAAATTAAAAGAAGAGGTAAATAATCTAGTTAAAGAAAATGGTATAAGAAATTTAGTTTTTAATATAAGTGAATTAGAATCCATTGATTGTTATGGCATTAATGCATTACTTAATAATTATGAATTATGTAAAATAAATAATGGTAAGAGTTTAGTATGTGGTATGAATAACAATTTAGTTAAACATAGAATAAATAATAGCAGATTATTAAAATATATGTATGAAACATCTGATGAATTAAGTGCGGTAAATGTAATTAATTTATAGGAGGATAAAATGGAAGAACTAATATTAGAAAATAAAAATTTGATTTATTCAATAACAAGGTATTTTGAAAAATATTCAAATAAAGAAGATTTATTTCAAGCAGGCTGTATTGGAATGATTATGGCTTATAAAAACTATAATCCTGATATGAATGTTAAATTTACAACTTACGCTTATCCTTATATTTTAGGAGAAATGAAAAAATTAGTTCGTGAAGATAAAAGTATAAAAATAAGTAGAAATATTCAATTACTTAATTTAAAAATTGAAAAGGCGAATATTTTGTTAACTCAAAAATTAATGCGTAAACCAACTATTTTAGAATTAGCAGATTTTTTAGAAATTCCTATATATATGATTGAAGAAGCAATTAATAGTAATAAACCAATTTATAGTATTGACGAACCATTAAATGATGAAGGAAAAGATATAACTTTACAAGATACAATTGGTAAAACAGATGATATTGATGATTTATTACTTTTAAGAGAAGAATTATCTAAACTTAATCCGTTTGAACAACAATTGATTAATAAGCGCTATATTAATGATTTAACCCAACAACAAACAGCTTTTGAACTTGGGATAAGTCAAGTCCAAGTATCGCGTGGTGAACAAAAAATATTAACCAAATTAAAATCAAAACTAGTTGCATAGACTAGTTTTTTTGTATAAAAAAAAATAATAAATACATAATAACCATAGGAGGAATTTTATGGAAGAAAACAAATATAAAAGATTAGTAGCAAAACATACCCCAAAAGAAAATGTTTTAAATAATGCTATAATTGCTTTTTTAATTGGCAGTATTATGGGATTATTAGGTCAATTTTTGACGGATATTTATTCATATATTTTTAATATTTCTACAAGTGATGCAACGATGCTTATGATAGTAACTTTAGTATTTTTTGGTTGTTTACTTACTTGTTTAGGATTCTTTGACAAGTTAGTTAATTTTGCTAGATGTGGTTTAATCATACCAATTACTGGCTTTGCCCATGCTGTTATGAGTGCAACATTAGAATATCGTAAAGAAGGATTTGTGACAGGAATTGGAGCGAATATGTTTAAATTAGCTGGATCAGTTATTGTATTTGGTGTTGTAAGTGCTTATATATTTGGATTTTTAAGATTGATAATAGGAGGATAAAAATGACTTTTAAATATAGTAATGTTTATATTAATGATACAGCAACGATAACAGGTCCTTACGAGGCTAACGGACCATTGTCTAAATACTTTGATAAAAGTTATAATGATTTATATTTTAATACTAAATCATGGGAATTAGCAGAAATAAAACTTATTGAAGAATCAATAGATATTTTATTAAATAAAGTAGGTAAAACTAAATTTGATATTGATGTTTTAGTTTCAGGAGATTTATTAAATCAAATAGTTGCCACTAATTATGCTGCCTCTAGTTTAGGAATTCCTTTAATTGGAATATATGGTGCTTGTTCGACTAGCGTTTTAGGATTAATTATTGCATCTAATATGTTAGAAGCAAAGCAAGTTGAAAATGCAGTTACATCAACTTCCTCACATAATAATGCTGCAGAAAAGCAATTTAGATATCCAGTTGAATATGGTGGGCCAAAAAGAAAGACAACAACATTTACTTCTACTGGTGGTGCTTCTGCTTATTTATCTAGAAATAAAAAAGGTATTAAAGTAGAGAGCGCAACTTTAGGAATTGTAGTTGATTTAGGAGTAACTGATGTATATCATATGGGGGCAGTTATGGCACCAGCTGCTGCTAAAACAATATATGATCATTTAAGAGAAACCAAAAGAGAAGTTGGCTATTATGATTTAATTTTAACAGGTGATTTAGGTATGTATGGTAAAGATATTTTAAAAGATTATATGTTGACAGAATACAACATAGAACTTAAAAATTATGATGATTGTGGTTCAATGATATATGATATAAATAAACAACCTGTATATGCAGGAGCGAGTGGTCCTGCTTGTGCCCCCTTAGTTACTTATAGTTATGTATTTAGTAAAATGTATAAAAAAGAAATTAGAAGAGTATTGTTAGTTGCTACTGGCGCTTTAATGAATACAACAATGGTTAATAATAAAAGTACTATTCCAAGTATTGCACACGCAATAAGTTTGGAGGTGGTAGATTGATATATATAAATTCATTCTTATTTTGTGGTTTTATTTGTATGATAGGCGAATTAATACTTGATAATACAAAATTAACACCAGGCCATATAACAACCATCTTTGTTGTTTTAGGATGTTTTTTAGATGTGTTTAACATATATGATAGACTAGTATTATGGGCAGGAGCAGGTGCTTGTGTACCAATTACTAGTTTTGGTCATTTATTAATTCATGGAGCAATGGTATCTAGTGTTGAAGTAGGTTATATGGGTTTAATGAGTGGAATGTTTAATTTAACAGCATCAGGAATTACGGCAGCAATAGTATTTTCTTTTATATTATCTTTAATATTTAAACCAAAAGACTAAAACATATTTTGCTTTAGTTTTTTAATTAATTATTTTAATAATATATAAAAAGTTAATTTTTTTTATTAAAGACTTGCTTTATTATTAAAAATATAGTACAATCTATATGTAGCGTTTTTTGGAGTAGTACTCAAGAGGCTGAAGAGGCGCCCCTGCTAAGGGTGTAGGTCGGGTAACCGGCGCGAAGGTTCAAATCCTTTCTACTCCGCCATTAAAAAATATAACATTGATTTTTCAATGCTTTTTTTGTATAATATTCTTAGGTGAGAATATGAAAAAATTAATTTTATTCGTTTCATTTATAATATTAATTTTTATTAGTTTTGTTTATTATTATTCAATAAAATGTAAAAATATTGTTGAAGTAAAAGATAGTTTAGTTTCAATGCAAGAAAAAATTGAAGATAATTTTAAAAGCAGTGGTTATACTATTGATAATCCTAATATAATTTTAAATCCATATGAAATTTCTCCTTTAACTGTTTTAATTATTTTTGAAACTGAGGAAGAAGTAGAACCTACTGTTATAATTAATGGTAAAGACGCAAATACAACTTTTACTAATACTTTTGCATCTAATAAAGTTCATTATTTACCTATATATGGTTTATATCCAAATTATAATAATGAAATAATTATTAAATATGGTGATGTATCTAAAACAATATATATTAAAACAGATAAATTACCAGATGATTTTATTTTGCCTACTAATGTTATAAATGATAAATCTAAATTAGGTAATGAATTATATTTCTTTTCTCCATCTAGTAAAGGATATATGTGCGCTTATGATGTAAATGGAGATGTAAGATGGTATTTAACCGAGAATTTTACTTGGAATATTAACAGATTAGAAAATGGGCATTTATTAATTAGTACTGAAAGATTAGTTAATCCACCATATTACACAACTGGATTATATGAAATAGATTTATTAGGTAAAGTATATACTGAATTTAAATTAGATGGTGGATATCATCATGATTATTTTGAATTAGAAAATGGTAATATTTTAGTGGCATCAGATAATTTTGATAGTGGTACTGTTGAAGATTATATAGTTGAATTAGATAGAAATACCGGTAATATAGTCAAAGAATTTAATTTAAAAGATATATTAAATGTTAATGATGGTAAATCAGAAAATTGGACCGATTATGATTGGTTTCATAATAATTCTGTTTGGTATGATAAAAATACTGATTCTATTATCTTATCAGGCAGACATCAAGATGCAGTAATAAATATTGATTATGATAGTGGTAAATTAAATTGGATAATTGGTGACCCTACTAATTGGAGTAGTGAATATCAAAAATATTTCTTTACACCAATTGGCAATTTTGAATGGCAATGGAGTCAACATGCTGCAATGATAACTCCAGAAGGATATGTATTTATATTCGATAATGGTAATAATAAATCAAAAATAAAAGATGAATATGTACCTGCTATTAATAGTTATTCTAGAGGCGTTATGTATAAAGTAGATACTACTAATATGACTATTGAACAAGTATGGCAATATGGAAAAGAAAGAGGAAGTAGTTATTATTCCCCTTATATCTCAGATGTTGATTATATTGATAATAATCATTATATTGTTCATTCAGGTGGTATATCATATAAAGATGGTGTAATTCAAAATCAACCAGCGGGATTAGTATCATCTGATATATTGAAAAGTATAACAACAGAATTATTAAATGATGAAATTATATTTGAAATAGAATTACCTACTAATAACTATCGTGTTGAAAAAATGAGTTTATATAGTGGTGATTATGAATTAAAAGATGCAAGTATTTTAGGTAATTTTAAAGAAACAGAAACTGACAAAAGTTTATCTTTAATATTTAATGTTAAAAATATTGATGAAGAATATAAATCACATAATATAACATTTACTAAAGAGTATGATAGATTAGTAGTTAATGGCACTTTTAAAAGAGGAACAGATGTTGAAGTAATTTTATATCAAAATTTAGTTGCATATAAATATGAGTGGCGAATAAGTACAAAACCTTATACTGCAATGTGTGTTGATATCTTCAGTGAATCAGGAAATGAAAATGGTTTAAATACTAATAAATATATTAATAGCACTGGATTAAAAGGTCGATATAATATATTTATTAAAATAGATAGTAACTTATATAAGACAAACAATTATGTAGAATTTTAGGTGAATTATGAAAAAAATATTATTAATTTTATTATTATTTATTTCTGTTGGTTGTAATAAGCAAAATATTGAAGAAATAACAAAAGAACCAGTTGATGAAATAGATGATACATTAAATAATAAAGAAGAATTAGAAGATAATACTCAAAATAATGATGGTGTTAGTGATGATGAACCTATTAATATATATTTATTTTGGGGTGATGGTTGTGGAGCGTGCGCAAATTTAAAAGAATTTTTTAATAATTTAGATAATAGTTATAATAAATATTTTAATCTAATAAAATATGAAGTTTGGTACAATGAAGAAAATTACGAATTAATGCATAAAATAGGAGATTATTTAAATCAAACATATTATGCGTATCCTTTTTTAGTAGTAGGCGATGAGATTATAATAGGTGCTGATGATGCAAAAAAGGAGTATATTTTAGAAAAAATAATTGAAGAATATAATAATGATAGATATGATGTTATGGACAGATTAAAATAATTGTTAAAATATTAATTAAAATTTAAGTGAGATATTACAAAATGATTAATAAAAAACTCAAATTAAAAAATTTGAGTTTTATTCATATTTGAATTTAAATATAACATCTACTTTAATTGATTTATCATTATTTATTTCTTCATAGGATTTACCTAATTTATTTTCCAATTCTTCTAATGTTACATAATTATCTAACATTGGTAGGGAATATATATCATATTTAATTAGATATCTTGAATATGTATCAGTTCTTTCTTCACGATAAGATTTATTATTTTTATCAATTTTACTTTCATCGGTAAATTTACTCCAATTAGTATACTTTAAAGTTGATTCATCTTTATATTTATAACCATTAGGCATTGTTGAACTATAACTACTATATATTCTTCTTGTATCTCCATTATACCAACGCCAAATATCATCATAATATGAATACATTTTGACAATGTTTTCATTATCTTTTTTATATTCATCGCCAGGTGATTCAATACTATACTCTCCGTTGTTCCAATAAATTTTATTATTACCATCCATATAATACCATCTATATCCAGTTTTAGAAGTTATATGGCGATAATCAAATTCTTCGGGATAATCTAAACTCCATTCAGTTGGAGTTGTTGTTAATTTAGTCGATTCATCTTTATTGGTATATCCTTTAGGTTGAGTAGAGCTATATTCACTATATTTAACATTATTTTTATAAAACTTCCATTGCTTATCGCGATAACTATAATATGTTTTAGTTTCTCTTATATATTCAGTAACAACAGCATTGTCAGGTATATATGGTAAATCTTTTTCGTCAAGTGGTAATAAAACACCATCAGTTTCCTCTTTACTTATATCTTCACTAGGATACCATTCTGACCATTTTGAATTATAAGAATCAATTTTATAATAATTATAATATGTCACTACTTCAACATTTTTATTTTCGTCGTATTTATCTGTTTCTTTACCAAATTCTTTAGTACTACAATAATCAGCATTATCAATATTAATTGATTTGATGTATGTATCATTATATTTTGTATATGTAACAGTACCAGTAACAGCATAATCTTTAAATACAATTGTATCATTTAAGTCACTTAAATTTATTGTAACACTATCGCCATTTAAAACTGGTAATAAATTGAATTCATTATAATATAAATCAGTTTTGCTAAGTATTTCTTCTCTTAAATTATTACAAGTTTTATTTCTACTTCCTTTAATAAAACTAGATATTATAAAATATGAAAATAATATAATAAAAATTATTATTAAGAATCCTTTAATATTTTTTTTTGCTAAATTGCTTATTTTTATTTTAGAAAATATTTCTTTTACTTGATCCATACTCCACCTCTACAATATTATAGCACATTTGCTAACTATAAATAAAGTGAATTTTTTAATTTAAAAGCATAAAATATGATAGGTGGTAATAATGTCTAAAAAAGAAGAATTCAAAGAATTTATTAAGAAAAATCCTAAATTAGTTAAATATGTAAGAAATGGTGAAGGATCATGGCAAAAATTTTACGAAATATATGATATATATGGTGAAAATGAAGAAGCATGGAAAGAATATTTAGGCGTTACTGCAACAGTTGGAACGATAGATGCCTTAAGTTGGTTAAAAAATATTAATTTAGATAGTGTACAGTCAGGAGTGGCTAATATTCAGAAAATGTTAGGAATGGTTCAAGAATTGACAAGTAAAGATGATAAGCCAAAAGATGAGTATAAACCACGTCCTATTTATAAACATTTTGAGGATTAAATGAATATAGATATTCAATATAAAATAAAAAGTAATAAATACTATCTTAAGTATTTAAGAGAAAATTCTAATTGGTATAAATATTTAAATAGAAATCCTAATAATTTTAAATTATTTGAAGAAGAAGTTAAAAATGTATATAAATTAAGACCAACAGATAAAATAAGTAGGGCAATAGATACTTTTGAAATGTTGCAAACTTTATTTACAAAATAAAAAATGAAGCAAATTAATAATTAACTTCATTTATTCTTGTAATAGGACTTTCTAAGTAAATATATTCTTCTTCCTTTACTTCTTCTTTTTCTTCATTTTCTTGTTTAATATTTGCTATAATAATAGCAGAATCGATATCTAAATTATATTGAAATTCATAATTACTCATAATAATTCCCCCTGAGTGCGTTATATACTAGCACATCTTTTTTATTTTGTCAAATTTTTAATAAAATGTTAATTTAAATTTGAAGTGCAACACTTCACTATTGAAAAAGACATATGAATAATCTATAATATCTTTTGCTCAAAAAGAAAGGAAAATTCATATGCCTAAAAATAATAATACACTAAATCAAAAAGAAAAGCAATACCGTCATCTAACAAAAAGTGATCGTATTAAAATTGAATCATTGATTAATCAAAAAGATAAGAATGGGAAAAGACTATTTAATAATACTTACATTGCTAATTATTTAGGAGTTCATAAATCAACTATTTCAAGAGAACTTAAAAATAGAAAAAAAGAAAAAATGTATATTAGAACTGGTAAAACTAAAACTATGCCATATACAGCTCAATATGCTCAAGAAAATGCTGATTTTAAAAGAGGATTATCTAAAGGTGAATATAAATTAAGAAGAAATAAAAAACTTGCCAAATTTATAGAGGATAAAATCAAAATTGATAAATGGGCTCCTGATGCAATTGTTGGTTATATGAAAGCACACAATTATTTTGAACTAGATGGTTTTGAATCAATTACTACACCAACAATTTATAATGCTATTCGTTATGGTATTATTAATGTAAAATTAGAAGATACTAGAAGAATGAAATATAAAGCAGAGTATGAATATCATAATAAATCTGATTTACCTAAATCAAAAGCAGAATATAGTATTAATAATAGGCCTGAAGAAATCGATAAACGCCTTTATTTTGGTCATTTTGAGCTTGATACTGTTATTGGTACTAGTAAAGGAAACCATGAATGTCTAATGACTTTAACTGAAAGAAAAACTCGTTTTGAAATTATTTTTAAACTTAAAGGAAAAACTGCTGAAGAAGTTGTTAATAAGTTTAATAAAATGAAAGAATTTATGAAAATTAATTATGATAAAATATTTAAATCAATTACAACTGATAATGGTACTGAATTTTCAGATTTTTTAAATATTATTAAAGATACAAAAACAAAGATATATTTTTGTCATCCATATTGTTCTGGTGAAAAAGGTACAAATGAAAAACACAATAGTATAATTAGATATTTTATTCCAAAAGGTACTCTAATAGAAAAATATTCATATAAGGATATTAATAAAATAGCTGAATGGATGAATAATTATCCAAGAAAAATATTAAATTATAAAACTCCTCTCGAAGCACTTCAAGAAGAGTTTAATGATAAATCAATATTAAATAAAATTTATAAATTACAAGAAAAGATAAATTGTCTATAGATATTTATTCCAATTTCCTTTTGACATAATAATTTTATTTGTTTAAATATATATGTCGTTTTAATTACTAATTTTTCAAAAAATGAAAAATCAGTAATTAAACTCCAACAAGGTAACAAATAAAATTATAAAGTCAAAAGTTTTCTCGGCATAAAACATCATATAGACAATATATAGTTTATTCATAAAAAGTTGCACTTGACTTTTTAATTAAAAAATTTTTAATAAAAAATTTTTAATAAAACATTTACTTTTAATAAACTATTTGATATTATGAGTATGGAGATGAGTAAATATGGAAAAAGAAAAGATTACGTTTGAAGATTTTAATAAAATAGAATTTAAACTTGGTGTAATTAAGGAATGTTTTAAACATCCTAACGCAGATAGATTATTAGTTTTTAAAATCGATATTGGTGAAAAAGAACCACGACAAATTATTTCAAGTATATCTGAATTTTATAATCCAAAAGATGTTATTAATAAACGTGTTGTTGTAGTTTCAAATTTAAAAAAGGCTACATTTCGTGGAATGGAATCTGATGGAATGTTAATGTGTGCCTCTTTACCTAATGATGCTGATGTTGAATTATTAACTATAACTAAAGATTTCGAAGCAGGTTCAGTTATAAACTGATAAAAAAATATCAGTTTTTTTATTGCTTAAAAATCATATGGTAAAATAAAAATAATAGAATTAAATAGGTGAGATTAATGAATCTAAAAAACTATATATTAGAAAGTGATTTCAAAATAATATATTTACCTAATAAATTGGATATTGTAAATTATAGTGATATATCTCATTTTGATAATAATAAAATTATAATAAATTATAACGATGGTAGTGTTTTAATAAGTGGTAAAAATTTAGTCGTTTCTAAATTATTAAAAGACGAATTGTTGATTGAAGGTAGTATCGATAAATTAGAGCTTAGGTGATTAAATGACAAGTAAAATTAAAATAAATGTCAAAGGAAAAAATATTGAGAGATTTATTAAAAGATTAAAAACTAATAATATTGATTTATTAAAAATTGAATATATAAAATATAATGAAGTTAATATAATAATTTATAAAAAAGATTACGAAAAAATATTAGATATTAAATCTATTTATGATGTTAATATAACAAATTTTTATGGAGTAATAAAATTCAAACAAATTTTTAGTATTTATAAACATATAATACTATTTATTGTTTTAGGTATTGCTATATTACTTTTTTTAAGTAATATTATTTTTCATGTTGAAATTATTCATAATGATAAAGACTTACGAAATTTAATTATCAATGAATTAGAAAATTACGATATAAAAAAATATAAATTTAAGAAAAATTATACGGAAATTCAGAATATTAAAAATGATATTTTAAATAAATATCAGGATAAAATAGAATGGTTGGAAATCGAAGAAAGTGGAACTAGTTATATTGTAAGAGTTGAGCCAAGAATAATTCCTAATAACGAAGTAAATTATGAAAAACAAAATATTGTTGCCAATAAAAGTGCGATTATTAAAAAAATAATTACCAAAAGTGGTGAAGTTGTTAAAAATATTAATTCTTACGTCAATAAAGGAGATATTATTATATCAGGTAATATTTACTTAAACGATGAATTAAAAGATACTATAAAAGCAGATGGTACTGTTTATGGTGAAGTTTGGTATAATGTTAAAGTAGAGTATCCATATGTTTATAGTGAAATAAAAGAAAAAAATAATTTTCAGGATGTATATGTTTTAAAATTATTTAATAAAGAAATAGAATTTACTTTTAATAAATTTAAAGAAAAGAAAAAAGAAGAAATAACTATTTTAAAGCATAATTTACTACCTATTTCATTAGTTGAACAGCATCAACAAGAAATAGAAACAATATCATTATTGTTAACAAGTGAAGAGGCGAATGATAAAGCAATAACAGAGGCAATAAAAAAAATGAATGAAAAATTAACTGGTGAAGAAAAAATCATCAATTATAAAATTTTAAATTCGTCAGTTGAAGAAGATAAAGTAATTGTTGAGGTATTTTTTACGGTATATGAAGATATAACTGATTATAGTAAGATAGAAGAACAACCAAAAAACGAAAAAAATTAGTAGAAGTAATGAAAATTTAAAATATTTTCTTGACAAGCATTAGTAATATATGCTATATTATTAATGCACTTGGGGAATTAGCTCAGCTGGCTAGAGCATCTGCCTTGCACGCAGAGGGTCAGGGGTTCGAATCCCCTATTCTCCACCAAGTTTGATTATAACATACAAAAGGTATGTTCTAATATATAGACTCATTTATATGATTTATTAATATCTAGTGTGATATCTTTAAATTATTTAGAATAGTCTTAGAAAATTTAAGGGGCTGTCGCAAAATTAAATGATTAATTTTGCTTCAGTTCCTTTTCTTTTTGGGTTTAACGAACGGAA
>CALVKO010000021.1 GCA_944332725.1 uncultured Bacilli bacterium | reverse complement strand
CCCGGTACGCTTTTATTTTTCTTAAGAAAAAACTGAAGCAAAATTAATCATTTAATTTTGCGACAGCCCCTTTTTTTCATACTATTTTATAGGTGAAGTGTATGAAAAAGTTGTTGATTTTATTATTGTTGATACCAATAAATGTAAGAGCTTATTCTAGTAGTGCAACTAGTACAGTATTAATGGATATGGATAGTTTAAATGTTATTTATTCTGATAATATGAATGATGTAAGAAGCGTAGCGCTATATCTAATATTAAGACTACATAGTGATTAACTAAGAATATGCAAGAAATACAACAAATATATGTCATAATAACTATGATTTTTTTATTACATATAATTTAGTATTTAATTATTGTTATATTTAATATAAAGTAGCATAATTGGCATAAGTCCATTTTTGCAAATTTTTCACAAATTTTAGTTAAAAATGAACTGAAAATATTGTAAAAAAAGCGAAAAAATGTTATTATATTTTCACTTTCATGAGGCAAAATCTCAAAGTTAAACACTTATAGAAAAAATAGGGGGGAAGAAAAGATGAACTATAATGATATATTTATAGAATCTAAACTTTCAAAACCATTAAAAAAAGAAGAACTTTTTGAATGTATAAGACAAGCAAGGGAAGGAAACTTAGAAGCAAGAGATAAAGTAATAACTCACAATATAAAATTAGTTTTAAATCAAGTTTTAAAAAAATTTGCTAATGCACCTTATGAAAAAAAAGATCTTGTTTCAATTGGAACTATTGGTTTAGTAAAAGCTGTTGATACGTTTGATATAACTAAAAAATTTGATTTTTCTACATACGCTATTAGATGTATTAATAACGAAATATTAATGTTTATGAGAAAAGGAAAAAGATATTTAGAAGAAGAAAGTTTAAATCGACCAATTGGTTCAGATAAAGATGGTAAGGAATTAAGAGTAGAAGATACTATTGCAGATGAAGATGCTGATTTTGTTGAAGATGTTGTAAAACGAGAATCATTATTAGAAGTCAGAAGACAAGTTGATATATTAGAGGGTAGAGATAAAGAAATCGTAAAATTATATTTTGGTTTTTATGATGATAAACAGTATTCTCAAGAGGAAATTGGAAATATGATGGGATTATCGCGTTCGTATATTTCAAGAATAATTAATCGTGTAGTTAATGCAATTGGAAAAAAATTAGAAGAACAAAATTTAATAGAAAGAGTAGAAAAAAGAAAAAGAGTATCTATGGTAAAAGGAAACTCAAAAAAGAGAAAGGATAGTGCAGAAAAAATGGCAAAGGAATTACAAACAATTTATGAATACTTTAATCAATATACAAGAGAACAAGTTGATGAAATGTTGGGAAAATTAACAGAAGAAGAAAAATTATTAATTACATTAAGATATGGACAAGATTTAGATCATCCTAAAACAAACGAAAAATGGGATAAAGAAAATAACACAAAATTTTATGGTAGTTTAGTTCCAAAAATGAGAAGATTATTATCAAATCCAAATAATGAGAGAAAACCAAGAAAGCCAAGAACAAAAAAAGTAATTCAGCCAGGGGAACAAAAGAAAATTATTTCAAGTCCTCCTATAATTGAATCAGAAGTAAAAAAAGAAGTTGTAGTTGATGAAGAAATAGAATTATTACTTAAAGAAGCACCAAAAAATTCCTTGTTAAGTAATGATAGTATTACAAAGGAAGAATGTGTAAAAATATTGGAATTATTAAGAACTCCAACATTTACTCAAATGATGGAACTTTTATCTCCAAAAGACGCAATTATAATTTCTTTGAAGTTAGGATATGTTGACGGAAAATATTTTTCCACAAAGTCTATTGCAAATTTTTTAAAAATAGAAGAAGATGAAGTAAGAGAAACAACAAAGAAAGCATTACTTTTATATAAAGCAAATATAAATGAATTTATAGACAACGCTGTTAAAGTAGTTACCGATCAACCAATGGTATTATCATTAAAATTTAATGGTACCAAAAAATAACTTTACCAAATTAGTAAAATTTGAAAATTTTGTACTTTAATTAAAAATTGTAAGTATTATGTTTATATATAAAGAAAATCACAAAGTAATTCACTTAAAGACAAAAACATCATATAATCATACAAAATCGCTTATTTTTGCTTAAAACAAATGAAAAATATTGATTTATTTTAAAAAAATAGTATTATATAACTCAATTTCAGGCAAAAAATAATCACAAAGTGAATTACTTTAAGAATTTTTTAGAAAGGGGGACGCAATGGCTTTGAATTCAGATTTTAGGCAAGCATTTTATAATGGTCAAGAATGTTGGAAAAATAATACAAAATAATTTAAGTGGGATATATTTATGAATATAGTTTTTAGTGGACCTAGTGGTGCTGGGAAAGGAACATTAACAGAAATGTTTCTAAAAAATAGTAACTTTAAAAAATTTACAACTTGTACAACAAGAAAGCCACGCGAAGGTGAAAAGGAAGGATTTGATTATTTTTTTTATGACAAAGAAATTTTCTTAGAAAAAGTAAAGGCACAAGAAATGTTTAATGTCAAAGAATATGGTGGTAATTATTATGGTAGTTTAGAAAAAGATATGGATAATATTCAAACTACAAAAAATGTAATATTTTAAATAACACCAGATAGAGCACTTGAAATGAAAAAAATAAATGCTGATACCTGTATGATATTAATAATTCCGCCTACAGCTGAACCATTAATTAATAAAAAAAAGATCGTTCAAGAGAAAGAATAAAAAATGACATTCAAAATTTACAAACAGCTAAGAATTTTGACTATGTAATAGTGAATGAAAACATTGAGCAAGCATACAAAGACATTGAGTTATGTATATATCATTTTATATATGGGGGAGAATGTGAATTTTTAGTTAGAAATAATATTGAATTAATTGAAAATCTAATAAGTGGGCTTAATACAAGTATTGATGAAAAAGGTGTAGAAAAGGTATTTAATAGTGCAGTTGCCCAAAAATGGGATCAAAAAGCAGAATATGTAACATATTATGGGGTAAAAAATCCAATTACAGAAGAAGTAATGTATCAAGCGAGTAATGGGTTGAAAATTGCAGATATAGGTTGTGGGACAGGAAAAATTTTACAAAAACTAGATAATAAATTCTTAGATTGTAACTTAACAGGATTAGATATAAGTAGTGATATGATATCGGTAGCTCAAGCTAGAAATTTTACAGGAAGAAATAACATTACTTTAGTTAATAATGATTTTATGGAATATGACTTTAAAGATTATTATGATATCATTATATTTAGTTATGTATTACATCATATGGATAATCCAATTGAAGCATTAAAAAAAGCAAAAGATATGCTAACGGAGAGAGGAAAAATATTATTTTCAGTACCCAGGAAAGCATATTTATCAGAAGTTTTTTGTGATGATAAAGCGATTGGAAGATTTAGTATTGAAGAAATGGATAATATAGTAATGAGTGCTGGATTATATCCTTTAAAAGCAAGTAGAAATAGATTTATGATGTCATTTAATTCATATGAAATGTTTTTGAAATATTTACAAAGTATTGGAACATATCAAAAAATTATGGGATATACTAATCAAAGTTGGTCTAAGGAATTCTCAGCTGAAATTTTAAAAAAATTTGACTCCACATCATTTATAACAGGTGAATATTTAACATATAATTGCGAAAACTTACAAAGAAAACTAAGGAGGAAGTAATATGATTTTATATAGTTCTACAATTAATGATTTTACCAATGATGTAAATAACAATAAAATTTCATATATTTTAGAAAATATGAAACAAAAAGAACTATATGAAGGAACTACATCATCAGAAAAACAATCTTGGGAAAATTCTTTGAAATATATGAGCGAAGTATTACAACAATCTAGTATTCCCAAAGATTGTACAGTTGTATTAGAATATAATCTTCCAATGACATCAAGTAGAGTAGATTTTATTTTATGTGGATATAATTGTGAAAATAAGAAAAATATACTAATTATTGAATTAAAACAATGGTCAAAAGTAAATGAAGTAAAAGATAGTGAAATATTATTAGAAACGTATGTTGGAAATGGATTAAAAAAAGTTATTCATCCATCGTACCAAGCATGGACATACAAGATGCTATTGAAAGATTTTAATCAAAATATCCAAGAAAATAACATTATTGTAGATGCTTGTTCTATTTTGCATAATTATGTATCTAATAATACTGATCCAATATTAGATGATAAATTTTCAGAATTAATTAAAGAAGTATCAATATTTTTTAAAGATGATAAAGATAAATTAATTGAATTTATAAATAAAAAATTTTGTTATGGTGATAATTTGTCTATAATACAAGAAATTGATAGTAGTAAATTATTACCATCTAAAAGTTTACAAGAAAACATAGATAAATTATTAAAAGGAAATAAAGAATTTAATTTAATAGATAATCAGATGATAATCTATGATAAAATATTAGCGGCAACAAAAAAAGAAGAAAAGAATGTAATTATTGTCGAAGGTGGTCCAGGTACTGGAAAATCAGTAATAGCGATAAATTTATTAGCAAATTTAACTAGTCAAGGAAAATTATGTCAATATGTATCAAGAAACACAGCGCCACGAGTAATTTATGGTGCAAAATTAAAAGGGACTTTAAATAAAACTAGCATAGATAATTTATTTAAAACATCTAGTGCTTATACTGCTACAAATGAAGATATTTTTGATGTTTTAATAGTAGACGAAGCCCACTGTCTAACTGAAAAATCTGGAATATTTAATAACTATGGTGAAAATCAAATAAAAGAGATAATTTATTCATCAAAATCTTCAATATTTTTTATAGATGAAAGACAAAAAGTTCATTTAAATGATATTGGAACAATAAATGAAATAAAAAAATGGGGAGCATATCTAAATGCTAATATAATGGAATTAAAATTAGAATCTCAGTTTAGATGTAATGGCTCGGATAATTATCTAAAATTTATTGATTATTTATTAGGTATTACTAATGATTATGATGGAAAAATAAATTACGACATAACTATATGTGATAGTCCACAAGAATTAGAATCATTAATAAAAACAAAGAATATTGAAAATAATAAATCAAGAATTGTAGCAGGTTATTGTTGGAATTGGAATAAAGATGAAATTGATAATACAAATTACCATGATATTAAAATTGGTGAATATGGAATAAGTTGGAATTTGGGTGCAAAACAAACTTTTGCAATAGATGATTCAATAAATGAAGCAGGCTGTGTACATTCAGTACAAGGATTAGAATTTGATTATGTTGGGGTAATTATCGGAGAAGATTTATTTTATGAAGATAGTAAGATATGTACAGATTTTCAAAAACATGCATCTTCAGATCCATCATTTAAAGGTATAAAAAAATTGTATAAAGAAAATGATATAATGGCAAGAGAAATATCTAATACAATAATAAAAAATACATATAGAGTATTACTAACAAGAGGAATTAAAGGATGTTATATATATTGTGTAAATAAAAAATTAAATAATTATTTTAAAGAACAAATAAATATTTATAAATAAGTTTTATTATAAAGAAATGATTAATTGTAATTATTTTTTTTTTTTTTAATAAATTTAATTGGTGATACAATTGTTAATTAATGAACTTAGTATTATTTTAAATGAATATTTATATGAAAAAAATTATATTAATTTTCAAATTTATAATGAAGCATTAAAAAAATTAGGGGTTGATAGTTGATGGACTTATGTAAAATTAGAAATGAAATATCAAAAGGACAAAGTATATATAATATACCACTTAGAGTAACTTTTTATGCACGTGTTTCTACAGATAAAGATGTTCAACTTAACTCATTAGATAATCAAATTCTTTATTTTGAAAATTTTATTAATGATAATAGAAATTGGATTTATGTTAAAGGTTATATAGATGAAGGAATTAGTGGGACCAGTGTCAAAAACAGAACTAATTTTTTAAAGATGATAAATGATGCTGAGGAAGGCCGATTTGACTTAATATTGACAAAAGAAATATCAAGATTTTCTAGAAATACGGTGGATAGTATAAAATATACACAGGAATTATTAGAAAATGATGTTGGTGTATTATTCTTATCAGATAATATTAATACTATATTACCTGATTCAGAACTTAGACTTACTATAATGTAATCTATTGCTCAAGAAGAAGTAAGAAAGTTATCTGAAAGAGTTAGATTTGGTATGAAAAGATCAAAAGAAAAAGGTAAATTAAAAATAAATGAAAAAGAAGCAATAATGGTAAGGAGAATATATTCATTATATGCAGGTGGAGAATGTGGTTTATTAAAAATATTATATAATTAATACTATAAGACTAAAAAGGATGGCTACATTAATATTACGATACTTAGACAAATAATAACAAATCCTAAATATAGATGATTTTATTGTATAAATACAGTGATGACATAAGATTATTGTAATAAAAAGCAAATAAGATTACCAATGGAGAAGATCATTATGTAGAATGGATTGCAATGGTTAAAGGTAATAAAATAGTAAAATATTTATTAAAACCAAACGATGAACCAAAAGTAGTATTCGATTATGAAAAGGATGCTATTATTTATGCTTATTGCAATAAACACGGTTTATGGAAGAAAGAAATTTAAGTCTATATTTAGACTTTTTTTCATACTATTTTATAGGTGAAGCGTATGAAGAAGTTGTTGTTTTTAATATTGTTAATTCCAATTAGTGTAAAAGCTTATTCTAGTAGTGCAACTAGTACAGTATTAATGGATATGGATAGTTTAAATGTTATTTATTCTAATAATATGAATGATGTAAGAAGCGTAGCGTCTATATCTAAAATAATGACAGCTATAGTGGCTATTGAAAATAAAGATGTAAATGATGTAGTTACCATTGGTGAAGGAATAACTAAAGCATATGGCTCCGGTATTTATATTAAACAAGGCGAAGAAATAACTTTAGAATCATTATTATATGGATTAATGTTAAGAAGTGGTAATGATGCCGCTTTAGCAATCGCTAATTATGTAGGTGGAGATGTTGAAAGCTTTGTTGAATTAATGAATAAAAAAGCTGTGGAAATCGGGATGAAAAACAGTAAATTTAACAATCCACATGGTTTAGATGAAAATGGTGGCAACTTATCCACAGCATATGATATGGCATTGCTAACTAGTTATGCTATGAAAAATGAAACATATAGAAAAATAGTAAGTACAAAAAAATATACTTTAAGGACTAATATGAATTATTATTCGTGGATTAATAAAAATAAATTATTACATAGTCACGATTATATAACAGGAGGTAAAACTGGATTTACAGATATAGCAAAAAGAACATTAGTAACAACGGCTTCTAAAGATAATATTAATTTGGTCGTCGTAACTTTAAATGATGGTAATGACTTTGTCGACCATATAAATTTATTTGAAGAAGCATTTGATAATTATACGAATTATAATATTTTAAAAGAAGGCGAAATAGAAATAATAGATGAAAACTATTATTTAGATACACTTTATATAAAAAATAATTTTAATTATACTTTAGAAAATATTGATAATAAAGTATTATTAAATTTTAAATTAGAAAAAAAACAAAATTATTCTGATGATGACAAAATAGGGGTAGTTGAAGTATTGATAAATGACAAAAAAGTTCACGAAGAAGACATTTATATTAAGAAAAAAGAAAAATTAAGTTTTTTTGATAAATTAAAGAGGTGGTTTAGTAATTTATGGTGAATAAAATATGGGGTTGTTTTATTATAATTGGAATTTTATATTGTTTATCAAATAACAATATTGAAATTGTAAATACTGCTATTTTAGATAGTACTAAAACATCTTTTGATATGATAATAAAAATATTTCCGGTTATGGCTTTATGGTTGGGAATTGCTAAAATTGCAGAAGTATCTGGATTACTTAAAAAATTATCTAGTAAAATATCAATAGTATTGAAATATATTTTTCCTGAAATACCTAAAAATCATGAATCGTTAAGTTATATAAGTTCTAATATAATTGCTAATATGTTTGGTTTAGGTAATGCGGCAACACCCTTTGGATTAAAAGCAATGCAATCACTGCAAAAATTAAATAAAAAAAAAGATACAGCTACTAGATCGATGATTACATTTTTAGTTTTAAATACTAGTGGGGTAACTATTATACCAACAACGATTATTTCCTTAAGAATGATGTATGGAAGTGTTAATCCGACAAGCATTGTTTTACCATGTATTATAATAACTTTTTTAAGTACTTTATCAGGATTAATAATAGATAAAATATTTGCGAGGTTCTATGTCTAATTATATAATGCCTTTAATCGTTTTATTTGTAATAATTTATGGCATTATAAAAAAAGTGCCTATTTATGATACTTTTGTTGAAGGTGCTAAAGAAAGTTTTGATTTAGTATTTAAATTATTTCCTTGTTTATTAGCAATGATTTTATCAATAAATATTTTTTTAAAGAGTAATATAATCGATTTATTTAAATTTATTTCTCTTATTCCCAATCAAATTATACCAATGATAATAATGCGTCCGATATCAGGAACTTCCTCTTTAGCAATTTTAACTAATATTTATGAATTATTTGGCCCTGATAGTGCTTTAGGTACGTTGGCTTCATATATCCAAGGAACAACCGATACGACATTTTATATAATAACTTTATATTTTGGAAGTATTGGAATTAAAAAAATAAAGTATGCTTTGTGGGTTGGATTATTAGCAGATTTAATAAGTATAACAATAAGTATTTTATTTATTAATTTTATCTCTTGATTTTCTTACTTTTATAGTATATAATTTAATTGGTGATTTTGATGGAAAGATTACAAAAAGTTATAGCTAATAGTGGTTATTGTTCAAGAAGAAAAGCAGAAGAATTAATTATAAATGGTAAAGTAAGAGTGAATGGTAAATTAGTTTACGAATTAGGTACAAAAGTAAATGAAAATGATGATATAACAATCGATAATAAATTAATTACTAAAGAAAATAAGGAATATATTTTATTATATAAGCCTAGAGGGGTTGTAACTACTACTAGTGATGATAAAAATAGGAAAACTGTTTTAGATTTAATTGCTACAAATAAAAGAGTTTATCCAATTGGAAGATTAGATTATGATACAACAGGTATATTGTTATTAACTAATGATGGTGAATTGACTAATTTATTAACACATCCTAAAAATAGTATAGACAAAATTTATGTGGCAAAAATAAAGGGAATTTTAACGGGATTAGAAATAAAACAATTAGAAAAAGGTGTTATAATTGATGGAAATAAAACTGCTCCTTGTAAAGTAAAAGTAAGAAAAAAAGATAAGGAGCATTCTTTTGTTCAAATAATAATTCACGAAGGAAAAAATCATCAAGTTAAAAAAATGTTTGAAGCAGTTAACCACGAAGTAGTAAAATTAAAAAGAGAAAAAATTGCTTTTTTAGATCTAAAAGGATTAAAACCGGGTGAATATCGTTATTTATCAATTAAGGAAGTAAAAAAATTATATGCACTAAAAAACGCTTAAAATTTAAGCGTTTTCAATTACTATAGCGTCAGTTGGACAACCATCTGCGGCTTCCTTTACATCTTCATTATTTTTATCTGTTACTTCACCAACTACATGAGCAATACCATCGTCTTTAACTTGGAAAACTTCATCACAAGTTGCTTCACATTGACCACAGCCAATACAATTTTCATTAATAATTGTTGCTTTCATTTTATCCCTCCTTTACAATTATAAAAAAATAATTAAAAAAATTCAAGTATCTATTTAAATATTTTTTTAAATATGTTATGATATTATTAGGAAGGTACGGTGATGATATGCCAAGTAGAATGGAAAAATACTATGAAACTAAAAGTAGAACTACGAAGAATAAAGAGTTATACCGTACTATATACGATGAAGCAGAATATACAAATGTTGAAGGTATATCAGTAATCGAAAAAAATGAAAAAATTGATATTGAAAAAATAAAAGAATTAATTAATGGAACAAACAATATTAATAAACCTAAAGAAAGAAAAATAGAAGTTATTAAACCTTTAGAAGAAGAAATTGAAGAACAAAAAAATTATGATATTAGAGATGTTTTAAATAAGGCGAAGAGTGAAAGAACTGATAAGGATAGTAGATATTCTAATATAAAATATAATGTTTTAAAGAACATTGATTTAAATTCTGATACTAAAGTTCCTGATAATGTCGATGAAGAGCAATTAAAAAGTATGATTGAAGCAATTTCTAATAACAGTAAAAATGAGGTTACTTCAGATTTGTTAGATGATTTAAAGTCAATCTGTGATCCTAATTTGAAAAAAGAAGTAAAAGAAGAATTAGATAATACTCAATTGCAAAATACTAAATTAATTCAAGAAAATTTAGATAAGTCATTTTTTACTTCAAGTATGGATTTTTCTAGTGATGATTTTGAAGATTTAAAAGAAATAAAAGAAAATATTAAAAAGAATAATTTATTAACTAAAATATTACTATTTATATTATTAGTTATTATTATAACTGGAGTATTATTTTTGATTTATCATTTTACAGGGTAACCAATCGGTTACTTTTTTTGTAAAGAAAAACAGATAATTACTATCTGTTATAAAATTCAATAATCAATGATTCATTGATATCAGCGTTCAATTCACTTCTTTCAGGATATCTTACATAAGTTCCTGCCATTTTACTTTCATCATAAGTAACGAATTCAACTCTTTTTGATAATGCTTCTAATGAAGATTTAATAATACTCATTTCTTTAGCATTTTCTTTAACAGCTATAACGTCACCTGGTTTGCAAGTGTATGAAGGAATATCAACTTTTTTACCATTAACTGTAATATGCCCATGATTAACTAATTGTCTAGCGCCTCTTCTAGTTGTAGAAAAACCTAAACGATATACTAAATTATCTAAACGGCTTTCTAATAAAATGAATAAGTTATGACCATGAACACCACTCATTTTACCTGCTTTTTCAAAAGTAGATTTAAATTGTTTTTCGCTTAAACCATATGTAAATCTAAGTTTTTGTTTTTCTTGTAATTGAACTCCATAGTTAGATAATTTTTTAGATTTTTTACTTCCGTGTTGACCTGGAGCATAAGGTTTTTTAGCTAATTCTTTACCTGTTTCTAATGTTGAAAAACCTAAACGTCTTGAAATACGATTTGTACTTCCTGTATATCTTGCCATCTAAAATTCACTCCTTTCTTTTACTCTAAAAGGTTAATATGCCAATTTAATAGGGTGTTTAATTCAATTAATTATTGATACGCAGCTTTCACAATAATTACCCCTAAAGGTAATAAACACATTAAAAATTTCATACTAACGCTGCTTAGATGCATTAGTATTATATTATGATTTATATGTTTAGTCAAGTCATTTATAACTTAATTTTCATAATTTTTTCGTATTTTGGTAATATACCAACTTTATCTTTACTAAATCGTGGCTTTATTTGAAATACTCCTGGATAACTATTTCCTTCAATTATACATACGTCATCTTCTAAAATGGCTATATCCCAACCAACATATTTAATTTGAGGAACCTCTTTGGCAGCTTCAGTAACTAATTTAATAACTTTATCAAAATGTGGTATTTGAAAACCTAAAATTTGTTTTTTGCTTAAAGGATGTATTCCATAGATATTATCTTCCTTATCGATGGCTGGCGTTATAACAATACCTAAATCATTTAAAAAAGCATACATTCCGCCACTAGAAAAATTGTCAGTAATATTATTATTTCCTATTTTTAAAATGGATTGAAGAATATGAACACTTTTGCCATCATAAAATGTAAAGACTCTAAGTGAATTGACTGATTTATTATATAATTCATTTAATTTTTTGTTTTGAATAATTATTTCTTCTAGTAAATAACTATGATATTTTTCAAATATGTTTTTTTCATTACAATTAATTATTTTTAATCCATTGTTATCAGTCCCATCGATTGGTTTAGCGATAATCTTATTTTTATTTTTAATAAATTTGTTTAAATCTTCTTTAGTAAAATTAGAATTTAAATAATCTCTTTTAAGGTATTTTTTAAATTTATTATTAAATTTATCTTTGTTATCGAAAATATAACGATATGATTTATCATTGAATGTTTTAATTATTTCATTATTTTTGCCACTAGTTAAATAATTTTTTCTTTGATTATCATTCAATAAATAAAATTCAAATTCTAAATAATCATAAAAAGATGCTTGGTATTTTATTGAACAATTAATTATGTCAAATAAAACAAATTTTTTATTACTAATTTTTTTTACTTTTTTTACTATTTTAATTAAATTAGGTAAACTTGTATTTCTAAATGAATTAAATAAAAATTTATATTTTTTCATTATCTCACCCAATAAAATCATAACACTTAACTTTACATAAATCAATAAAAAAATTGTGGTATATTGTCAAAAATTGTGTTACAATATAATTGGGTGATAGTATGCTACCAAATAAGGTTATATATAAAGGAAAAGAATATGAAACAATCGGATTTATTAAATTAAATAATGGTTCGTTTTTATTTTTAAGAAATAATGAAGATGTTGTTGGATTAGATTTAAGTAAAATAAATTTAAAATTAGATTTAAAATTTGAAATAAAAGAAGCAACAAAAGTTGAACTTGTTTTAATCGATTATATTGTTGAAGCAATAAAAAATGATATTAGAAGTGGAAAATATCAAAATAAAGAGGATTTAAAAAAAGACATAGTTGATTTAAATAAATATATTAATACTCATAAAGATTTGTTAAATAATATGAAACAATTAGACTTTAAAGATGAATTAGTTAATAAAACTATAACTAGTTTATTATCATATTTTGATGAAGTTATGAGTAATGCACCACTTAATTTAGAAAATATTACTAGTTTCCAGGTGGATGGAAAGAGTTATATAAGATATAAAGATGCGACTGGTCATGTAAAAATAATGGACGATAATGTTGATAATAGAAATTTTGTTGAACAATTTAAAGCAAAACAAAATGAATCAAAGTATTTTAAACAAGAAGATGGTAAAGAAAGCGCATTAAATATAGCGGAAGATATGAATAAATATCAAAAAACATCTGTTGAATTAAATGATGTTGATGTGATAGATAATGTGTCTAAAGAACAAGAATTACCAAATAAGGCTATGCAAGAATATGATCAAAAAGATGATAAATCTATTGTTGGAAATACAGAAACGGGAATTTATTACGATGAAAATAGTAATCAATTATTGACTACTACTAAAAAAGATGGTGAAGTTGTAATTAGTGAAGTTAATGAAGTAACTAATGAAGAAAATAGTAAATCCAATGAAAAAGAAATGCCAAAAATTAAAAAACTTACTTTAAAAGATAATCGAAAACCGAATGCTGCTTTTGTAGATACATTATTATTAAGTTTTATTGTTGGTTTAGTTTCTGGTATGTACTTAGTTTTCTTAATTTTAATAATTATGTCGTAATATGTCAAAAAATATGATAAAATTATAATAAGGAGGGATAAAATGGGTGTAACTTTAATAGCTGTTAGCGTTTATGTTACTACGGTAATAATAATAATAATAGTCTTAAATTTAATTCAAAATGCTAAAAACAAAAAATATAAATCAATTTTAGATAAATTAGAAGTAGAAAAAAATGTTATTGATAGTACGCCAATAAATTCCGAAATTTCAAAGATAAAGACATTTTTAAAAAATGATAAATTAGATTCTAGTTTAAATGATTGGGAAAATAGATTTAAAGTAATAAGAAATTCTGAAATACCTAAAATTACTGACATGATTTTAGAGGCTGATTATTCTTTAAAACAATTAGATTATAAAACAACTGTATTTAAAATTGCTAAATTAGAAATGGAAATATACAAAGTAAAAACAAGTACTGATATTTTATTAGATGAAATAAAAGAAATAACATCTAGTGAAGAAAGAAATCGTGCTATTATAACTAAATTCAAAAGTGTTTATCGCGAATTATATGATAAATTTAGTTCTACTAAATCAGAATTTGGGGAAGTTGCTAATTCTGTACTTTTACAGTTTGAAAATATTTCTAAAAGATTTGAATCATTTGAAAATAGTATGGAAAATAACGATTATAATGAAGTTACTAAGATAATAAAGTCTATTGATGAAATGTTAAAACACATGCAAATTGTTATTGATGAAGTACCTTCTATTGTATTGATGGCAACTAATATAATTCCTAAAAAGATAAAAGAAATTGATGATATTTATCACGAAATGGTTAAAGAAGGGTTTCCACTAGATTATTTAAATGTTGATTATAATATTACTGAAGCCAACAAAAAATTAAGTGATATCATGGATCGAACTAAAGTTTTAAATTTGGAAGATAGTTTATTTGAATTAAAAGTTTTATTAGATTATTTTGATGGACTATTTAATGATTTTGAAAAAGAAAAAAATGATCGCAAGATTTATAATGAATTAGTAGATACATTTGTAAAAAAAATTACTAAGGTTAATGATATTATAACTGATATATTTAGCCAAATCGATGATATTAAGGCTGAGTATAATTTGTCTGATGAAGATATTAATTTGTTAAATACTATAAAAGAAGAATTAAAGGTATTAACAACAGATTATGATGTTTTAAAGACACATACTGGTAATAATACATTTGCTTATTCAAAATTGATAAAAGAAATTGAAGCTTTAACTTTAAGATTAAATGAAATAGAAGATAAGCTAGATAATTCGTTAGATGCTTTAGGAAGCATGAAAGAAGATGAAGTAAGGGCTCGCCAACAATTAGAAGAAGTAAAAACGATTTTAAGAGAATCTAAAAGCAAAATTCACGAATATAATTTTCCTGTTATTCCACAATATTATTATACACAATTAAGTGAGGCATCAGATGCTATAAAAGAAATTGTACGTGAATTAGATAAAAAACCAATTACTATAAGAACTTTAAACACAAGGGTTGATACTGCAAGAGATTTGGTTTTAAAGTTATATAGTGGAACGAAAGAATTGCTAAAAACGGCGATGTTTGCTGAAATGGCGATTGTTTATGGAAATAGATATCGTGTTTTAACAGATGAAATAAATAAAAATTTAACATATTCTGAAATGCTATTTTATAAAGGTGAATATCAAAAATCTTTAGAATTAACAATTAATTCTTTAAATAAAATTGAGCCTGGTATATATAATAAATTATTAAACTTTTATAAATAATTAACATTTTTTGTTAATTTGACACATATATTAAATTGTGTTATAATTTTTAAATGTCGTTTTAAGACATTTTTTTGTCTAATGAAATGGAGGAAACAATGACAGAAGATAAAATAATTGAAAAACCAACTATTAAAAGTTTAATGAGTGAAAATTTAGTAAAAAGATTTTTATTGGAAAAAGCTTACGAAAATGGAACTGAAATACCTACTTTTGGAGAAATACCACTTACTAACACTTTGTATGAAAAATATAAAAATGGTGAAATAGTAATAAACGAATTAGAATTTGAAATTTGGTTAGAAAATGTCAAAAGAAATAATAGAAGTTTTGGAAGATATTTAAAATCAATTGGATATTTAAAAAAAGGAGAAAATCTTTATGAAATTACATCTGATAAACAGATTAGTTCAATAAATGGTATTTGTTTAAATGCTGACAAGAATTTAATAATTTCTCAAAATGGTGAAGGTTGCTATGGTAAACCATATAATAAGCCAATAAATGGACATTTGGTTATAAACGGAATTTATGATAATGAGTTAATATATTTATCTAGATTATTAAAAAGTAAGAATAATTCTTTTACGATTGGATATTATGGACAAGATGAATCATTATATACAAAAAAAGTTTTAGAATACTATAAACAATTACGTAAGTTTTTACCTCTTTTAACAGCAGATGAATCAATTGATGTTGTTGAGGATACAGTTTTTAATAAGGATAAAATATATGTACTAGCATATAAAACTACTCCTGTACAACATAAACCTGTAATGGTTGTTACAAGACATTCAGAAAGATAATTTTTTATCTTTTTTTGTTGCTTTAAAAAAATTAATAATATATAATATAACTGGTGATTTTGATGGAAAAGTTAATATTAATTAAGTATGGAGAATTATGCACTAAAAAGGGAAATAGAAATCAATTTATTAATAAATTGGTTGAAAATATAAAAGTAGATGGTAAAATTATCAAAAAAAGAGATAGAATGTATATAATTCCTAATAATTTTGATGATGCTATTAATAGGTTAAAAAAAGTATTTGGATTACACGGAATAGTAATTGCATATAAAGTAAATACTAATACTGAAGATATTAAAAAGTGTGTTTTAGATGTTTTAAAAAATGAAAATTTTAAAACTTTTAAAGTTGAAACTAAACGGGCAAACAAAAATTTTGAAATTAAATCAATGGATTTTAATAATATAATTGGTGGATTAGTTTTAAAAAATTTTGATTGTAAAGTTAATGTTCATAATCCTGATATTACTATCCATATTGAAATAAGAGAAGATACTTATATATATACTAATGAAATTAAAGGTAGTGGTGGATATCCAGTAGGTATTCAAGATAAAGGTATTTTAATGCTATCTGGCGGTATTGATTCACCAGTAGCAGGATATTTAGCCTTAAAAAGAGGAATTGATATTGATTGTCTATATTTTGATTCCCCACCGCATACTAGTATTGAAGCTAAAAATAAAGTTATTGAATTAACTAATATTTTAAATCAATATTCAGGCAATATTAAGTTATTGGTTGTACCTTTTACTAAATTACAAGAAGCAATTTATAAAAATGTTCCTAGCGAATATAATATTACTATTTTAAGAAGAATGATGTATCGTATTGCTACTAATATATCTAGTAAATATAAAGTATTAATTAATGGAGAAAGTATCGGTCAAGTTGCTAGTCAAACATTAACTAGTATTAATGTTATTAATAGTGTAACCAATTTTCCAGTAATTAGACCTGTTGCTTGTTTAGATAAATTGGAAATTATTGAAATAGCAAAAAAAATAGGAACATATGAAACAAGTATTTTACCTTTTGAAGATTGTTGTACGATATTTGTTCCTAAGCATCCTGTTATTAATCCAAAATTAGAAAAATGTTTAGAATATGAAAAATTTAATTATCAAGAATTAATTGATGAATGTATAAATAATATAGAAGT
>CALVKO010000020.1 GCA_944332725.1 uncultured Bacilli bacterium | reverse complement strand
AACACCTCATAAACCATTGATTTTAAAGGGTTTTTGGGGTATTTTTAGCCTACAACTGTCAAACTCAAGATTATATAATATTTTGATTTAATAATCAATTAATACTTTTGTATTTTAAAATAACCATAATAACTATTTAATGATTTAATATATTTATCATAATCTTTATATTTTAATAATCTTAATTTCTTATATATTCTTCTTCTATTTTTACTTAATATCTTAATATTTTTATTATAAAATCGATAACCTAAAAAACATAAACTATTTTTAGTTATTATTGTTTTATTATTTAATTCTAAATCATATTTTTTTAAATAAATAATAATTTTATCTAAACAATACTTTAAATACTCTTTATCCTTATGAAATAATACCATATCATCCATATACCTAATATAATATTTTATTTTTAATTTTTCTTTAATATAATGATCTAAATTATTCAGATAAAATATTCCTAATATCTGACTAGTTAAATTACCAATAGGTAATCCATAACCTTTTTTTAAAATAATATTATGCTTTCTTGCATATTCCAATATATAATCTTCATCACTACTATCAATTATTTTATATAAAACATCTAAAAATAATTTATCCTTTATTTTTTTACTTAATAAATCTTTTAAAATATTGTGATTAATACTATAAAAATATTTTTTAATATCAATCTTTAAACAATAATAATTATTTAATTCATTAATATATTTTTTAACTAACTTAATACCATAACTAGTACCTTTATTAATTCTAACAGCTACATTACTATCAATTAAACTTTTTTCTAAAACATTTATTAACTCATTACCAACTAAATGATTAACTATTTTATTAAATAAATCTTGATTCAATATTAACCTTTGTTTAGGTTCATATATTATAAATAAATTATATTTACCAACTTCATATTTGTTATATTTTAAAACATTATATATATTAACAATATTAATACAAAAATAATCCTCAAACTGTTCTATTCTATATTTATTTTTAGTATTACATTTTATTCTATTATAAACACTAATTATATGATTTAAATCATATAAATTATTATATATATTACCTACTCTTTTCATAATTAATAAACCCATATATTAACTTAACAATGTCATTTAAAATACTACATATATTAATAAACTTCTTATAACTAATAATCTTCTTTTTAAAACAAATATTAATATAAAAATCTAACATTTTAATTTTAGTTAAACATATAAATAATTAGCCATATAAATATCTTCTAATAAATCATATAAAATTAATTCAATCTTATCTTTTAAAATATAATTTTTTTTAGGAAAATTAATCAAAATGTTATCAAAATATATAACTGTCTTTTTAATATTACTAATAACTAATAATTCACTATATTTTTTATCTTTCATACTTTTCCCTTAACTTATTTAATTTATCTCGATTAATTAAATTTAATATTTTTTCTAATTCAACTACAATATCATAATCAAATAATACATTCATTAAATCCTTTTTATAAAAATAATTTTTATAATAATTTAATATTAAATCATAACTATTTAATTCTTTTATACTTTCACATTTATTATAAAATATATAACTAATATTATTATAATCTAATATTTCTTTTACCTTTTCAAATTCTGAAATAGCAAAACCCACTTTATTATCGTCATATATTTTATAACCTAATAATCCACCTATAATATAACAATCATCATCAAATACCCTATAAAAATTACCATATCTCATAAATATAACTACATCTTTATATTCTTCTTTTAATTCATTTCTTATATCAACCAATCTCACCTTATCACCCTAAATAATATTATCACACACACACACACACACGTTGTCAAGCATTTATTCAAAAAAAATACAAAGAAAAAGCGATTTTTCGATTTTACTCTACTAAACCACTTTTATTCTAGTTGTGTTATCACCAATATTTTTAGGTTTTATACCTAGGGAATAAGAATTGTTTCCTAATTCTTGTTTTATATAACCTTAATCATATAAATTAAGTTTAGAAGGAATCTGCACGAAGGCCATTCGTATTGGAAACGGAATTGTTGTTGGCGTTACCATTCTCATTCACGTTCCAAGCGTTAGAACTACGTATATTCTTACACCCAAACCTTAAGCCACACCTTGCCTTTTTCATCGGCAAGGTGTATATTGCTTCGTTTGTACTTATTTTTTTCATATCTTCTTTTTAAATCTGGTACGGACTTGACCAAGTACCATTACCTCCGGTAATGGTGACATCAGAGGTTACTACTATAACTGCACGAAGACCACCCGCGCTGGAAACAGAATTGTGGTAGGCGAGACCCTCGTTGCCCACGTCCCAAGCGTAAGAACTACTTGTATGTGGTGTTATTGTCCAATATGTTGTTGCATTATTATAACTACTTGTATCATTATATCCATTAGTCAATATACTACTACTTTGACTTGATAAAATCTCTCCAACTCTTATTAATCCAACTGTTGCCTGTACACTTCTTGTTGGACTTTCTTCATTTAATGATATTGTGTAACTTTGACCATAGTCAAAATTATTTTGATACCAAGTATAGTTACTTACTAATTTTGTTTTTTCTGTTTCACTATTATTTGTTAGCCAATTTAATACATCACCATTTAATTTCTGGCCTATTCCTGTTGTTGTTGAAAATATATTGTTTGAACCATATGACATTTCATATATTGTTCCAGATGTCTCCTCATAATATTCATCTAGTATTAATTTTGTATTGCCATTACTATCTTTATCTACTACACGATACTTTCTTCCAGCAAACAACACATATTCGCCACTTGTTGCTTTTTCGTTTAATTTTCCTGTTACTTCCACACTTTTATCTTCGTTTAAAATATATGGTCCTGCTTGACTACTCCAAGTTGCTCCTAGAGTACCATTACCTCCGGTAATGGTGACATCAGAGTTGACATTTATAATTGCACGAAGGCCATTCGTACTGTAAACGGAATTGTCGTTGGCGTCACCAATCTCATCCACGCTCCAAGCGATAGAACTATTATAAGGTGTCATTGTCCATTGATATTGTCCTATATTTAAATATGAACCACTACCTCCAGCAAGATTATATTCATCTATTGTTAGTAAACCAACTTTGGCAGTTCCTGTCGATAAATTATTTGTACAAGTTGTTCTTGCACTATTTTCATCAGTAGTAGTTTCACTACACCAAGTCTCTTCTTTTATTATATTATTTCCTTTTAATTTTGGATAAAAATAATTATTTAACCAATCTTTTGCATAACTTTCATCCCAATCTTGGGCAGTATCATCTGCTCCCCAAGGTATTGCTGTTACATTTTCATCTGTTATTAATCTTACTGTTCCATCAGCATTGATTCCCATTATTCGCCATAAAAAACCAGAATACCATAGTGAATTGTTATTTATTGGTTGTTGTGCAAATAATTCTTCTGGTGTTGTTTGATAAATTAATTCGAATACAGTATCTACCCCTGCGCTTGTTAATTCATCTTCTGATATACCACCATCTGTTAAAGCCCAATTTTCAAAATTTTCTGCTACAAAATTTCCATCACTATCAAAAAACTTTTCATTAATTACATCTATTGAATCTAATCCAGGAGCACCATTTAAACTGGCAATAAACATATCTTTTCCTGATTGACTACTACCTTTTAAATAACATCCTCCCATATAACTATAATTGTTATCGGTTGGTGTTATACATCCGTTTCCATTTGTTTCTAAATATGGAAAATTTGATAGTACTACATCTTTAATTGGTCCTGTTGTTATTACTGCCACTGCATCACATTCTTCATCATCCATTGCAAATTGACCATTTGCACATAATGTAAATTTGTGATTATTACTTTTAATTACTAATTCTGTTAATTTAGTTCCATTATATTTGATACTTTCTATTGTAGCATTGCCTAAATTTACCATTGTTGGTACATCATCAATATCCATATCTGATGTACATATTTTTGTATAACTATTATCTAACTGATATTTTACATCCTCAGTAGCACAATAGTTATTTATTCCACCTAATATCATCTGAGCTTCAGACCTACCTGCTGATATTCGTGCATCTTCTACTACATCTAATATTATTGGTGTAGCAATAATGGCTACTATAGCAAGTATAATAATTACTGCCAATAACTCTATTAGCGTAAAACCAAAGTCTTTATAATTTTTTAATTTTTCCATAATTATCTCTCCTATCATAAATAAATTATATAATATTTTTTTATTAAATTCAAGTGTTAATTTACGCGCGCGCGAAAAGTTTTTAAAAAATTTCACAAAAAAAGAAGATATTTTTATATATTTTCTTCTCTTATTGCTTCTAAAATATTTTCTTTTTTAATTCTTATTGTAGCATACCACATACTTATTAAAACTATAATAAATACACCAAATATAGCAATTAATATACTACCATATGGTATTAACATACTATCAAATGTTACTATACCATTAAATGATAAATGGAATAAATAGATAATTATAAATGATACTGGTAAACCATATAATAATGATTTTAATCCAAAAAACAAACATTCAAATAACATCATTTTATTAAATCCTTTAGGAGTCAAACCTATACTTCTTAATACTGCAAATTCTTTTTTTCTTAAAGCAATACTAGTATTAATAGTATTTATTACACTAGTTACTCCTATTAATGTAACTAAACTAATAAAGCCATATAATAATAACTTAATAACAAATACTATATTAGATAATAATTGTAATTCTTTTTTTATATTTATAGTATAAACATCTACATCATCAGTTAAAATATTTTCTTTACTTTCACTATCTAATAATTTATCAAATTCATCATAATTATCGGCTAATAAATACATTGATACATAATTATTATCATCTTTTACCTTATTATATGTATCTTTATCTGTTATAATCGTAAATGAAAACATATTAGTATTTTCTATTCCAAATGGTAATATATCTGTCATATAAATATTTTCTAATTTGTATTTATCGTTTTCAGAAATATTAAACTCTAATGATTTTATTTCATTAAACATAGTCATCTTTACTTGTTTTCTTGAATTAGAACTATAATCTATACTATTATACACATTTAATAAAATAGGACGATTTGAATTTAAACCTATTTGTTTTTTATATTCCTCGTAAGATTTATCATCTAAGCATAAAAGATTAATACTAATTTCTACTTGATGATCAAATGAATAATTATCTAAAACCTCTTTAGTAAAATATTTTTCATTCATCTCTACAGCAAAATTAAGTTCTTTTATTATACTATATTTTTTAATACCATCTACTTTTAAAACTTGATTAATAATAGAATCTATACTTTCTTTATTATTGCCAGAAAAACTAGCAGCATATTCATATTGTGGTAGTTCGGTAAAATCATAAGCACTTGTTACTCCATATTTTAATAAACTACTAAATGATACAAATAATACAATACTTATAAATAATGAAATAATAGTTATTCTATATTTTTTCTTGTTTCTCTTCATATTTTTATAAGCTATTTCACCTTCAACACCAAACAATTTAACAATTTTAGGTGTTTTTAATTTTTTAGATTTTATTTTAATATCATCATTTAATCTAATAGCCTCAATAGGACTTACTTTACTAGCCCTTTTAGCAGGTAAAAATGCCGATACTAATATTGTTATTACCATAAAAATAATTGGTATAATAACAAATAAAGGATATGTTACTAAGGCTAGTGGAAAATCAAACATATTAGGCAATAATTTATTAACAATCATTAAAACTATTCCAATACCTAAATAGGCTGATAAAATTCCTAATGGTATACCAATTATTCCAACTATAAATGCTTCAAAAAATACAGTGTGTCTTAATTGTTTTCTAGTTGCACCAATACTTGAAAATAAACCAAATTGTTTTTTTCTTTCCATTACTGAAATAGCAAAGGAATTATAAATAACAATTATACAAGCAATAGATACTAAAGATAAAATTATAATTATTATATAAGCCATTGAATCCAACATATTAGTGTAATTAGATACACCAGAGAACGCTAATAAATTATCATTAAAAGTTATACCATAATATAAATTATTATAGACTTCTTCTTTACCTAAATTTTTAGCAATAATTTCGGTGTTTTTATATGTGTCTTTAATATTTTTGTAATTTACATATACCGTTAACATTTCACTATCAGGAGCAATAGTGAAAGCATTATACCCCGGATTAGCATAATCTTCTAAAATATCACGTTCGATAATACCTACTATTTCATATTCTTTTTCTAATACATCTATTAATTTTTCTTCTTTAATATATTCATCTTTTTCTTCATCGTAAGAAGTAACAAATGGTGTTTCATATAATAAATTATTATTATCATCTACTCTTTTTCCTACATTTAAAATAATTTTATCACCAACATTTAATTTTACTTCACCATTTGTTTCTAAATGTTCAGGTATAACAATTTCATTTTCATTATTTGGTAATCTTCCTTCAATTAGTTTTAAATCTTCTAAATATTCTAAAGATGCAGTTAATACTTCAATATAAGGTTTAAAATCATTTTGAATTCCTTCATATATTGAATATCCTAAACTAGATTTATATTTATATTTTAAAACGCTTTCATTTTTTGATATAAAATCTAATTTAGATTTTTCTAATTCAATTGCCACGTGATGACTACCATTATTTTCAATAATCATTTTAACTGAATTATCTCTTACTGTTGAAAATAATAATCCTATTCCAACCATTAAAGCAGTTGATAAAATAATTCCTATTATTGTTACAATAGTTCTTTTTTTATTTGCTTTTAAATGTTTTATTGTTAAATTATTTAATATTTTCATATTATTTTTCCCTCCACAATAATTGTATTAAATTATTATTACAATTAAATGACTAATATCGTGACAATTTTGTCATATTAAGTTAATTTATAATTGACTTTTATATTAAATTAATTTATAATTAATATTGAGGTATATTTAATTAAGTTAGGTGTTTTACTCTATTTTTAAATTATTTTAAGAATGGAGGTGATGTTCTATGGAATCTAATACTATAGAAAGGATTACTAATGCAATTAATTGTAGCATTTGCTATGATTGTTTTTTACATAATTCTAGTCCTTAAAAATAAGGACTAATCTTAAACGAAAACACCGATTCATCTTTGAACGGTGTTTTCTCACAAAAACATAAATAGAGAAAGCACTTAATCTTCCAAATTAAATGTATCTCTTTTTTTAATATATGAAACAATTCATATCTATATACATTTTACTATAAATTAATTACTTTGTCAACAATTAATTTATAGTTGACTTCTGCATTAAATTAATTTATAATTAATATTGAGGTATATTTAATTAAGTTAGGTGTTTTACTCTATTTTTAAATTATTTTAAGAATGGAGGTGATGTTCTATGGGATTTAATACTATAGAAAGGATTACTAATGCAATTAATTGTGGCATTTGCTATGATTGTTCTTTATACAATTCTAGTCCTTAAAAATAAGGACTAATCTTAAACGAAAACACCGATTCATCTTTGAACGGTGTTTTCTTTACCCAAACAAATAGAGAAAACACTTAACATCGGAAATTAAATGTATCTCTTTTTTTAATATATGAAACAATTCATATCTATATACATTTTACTATAGATTAATTATTTTGTCAATAATTAATCTATAGTTGACTTTTGTATAAAATTAATTTATAATTAATATTGAGGTATATTTAATTTAAGTTAGGTGTTTTACTCTATTTTTAATTTATTTTAAGAATGGAGGTGATTTCTATGAATATAAAATTTATAGAAAGGAATTTAAATGCAATTAATTGTAGCATTTGCTATGATTGTTCTTTATACAATTCTAGTCCTTAAAAATAAGGACTAATCTTAAATGAAAACACCGATTCATCTTTGAACGGTGTTTTCTCAAACTAAACATAAATAGAGAAAACACTTAACATCGGAAATTAAATGTATCTCTTTTTTTAATATATGAAATAATTCATATCTATATACATTTTACTATAGATTAATTATTTTGTCAAATACTTTCTTTTCTAATTATATCTAAAATGTTTTCTTTTTTTATTTGTTTAGTAGCATACCACATTGTCATTAATACTATTATAAATATACCTAATATTGCAATTATTATACTTGTATATGGTATTATTAAACTAATTTTTGCCATTTTATTAAAAGATAAATGAAATAAATAAGTTATAATTAACGATACCGATATACCATATATTAATGATTTTAATCCAAATAATAAACATTCAAATATAATCATTTTATTAAATCCAGAAGGCGTTAAGCCAATACTTCTTAACATAGCAAATTCTTGTTTTCTTAAAGCAACACTCATATTAATTGTATTGATAACACTAGTAACACCGATTAAGGTTATTAAAATAACAAAACCATATAATATTATTTTATATGCTAGTAAAGTATTGTATTGTTCCTGCATCGTTTGTTTAATATTATCAGTTCTAATACTAACATCTAAAATATCTTGATGTAATAATTCATCAACTTTAGTAAAATTATCGCCATTTAAAGTTAATGTTATATCATATTCATCAATATTTATTTTATTAAATGTTTCTTCATCAACAATTAAAGTATATGTATAAATCCAAGACTCTATATTTTCAACTTTAATATTTGCTAGATAAATATTATCTAAAACAAAATTATTATGATCATCATATATATTTAAACTACTAATATCTTTATATAAATTAAATCCTTTGATATCTTTATTTATCCATCCCTCTTCATCTAAATAATTTAACAAAATTGGCCTATCTTTAATATTAAATTGTTTTTTTATTTGTTCATATGTTTTATCATCTAATAAATAAAGATATGCATATTGTTTAGGACTACTACTTATTCCAAATTCTTTTATTACTTCATCAGTATAATAATCTAGATTAAAATCAGATTCTAATGTTTTTAATTCAATTAAACTATTCTGCTTTACTCCTTCAACATTTAAAACTTGATTAATAATTTCATCTATTTTATTTTTATCTTTACCAGATAATCTAACATAATAGTCATAACTTGGAATATCCATAGCATCTTTACTAGATTCAATTGTATAGTTTAAAAACGAACTAAATGAAACATATAAAACAATACTTAAAAATAAAGATAAAATAGTTATATTATATTTTTTCTTGTTTCTTTTCATATTTTTGTAAGCAATCTCTGCTTCAATACCTAATTTTTGAATTAATTTAGATGTTGTAACCTTTTTAATTTTAATTTCATTATTTAATCTAATCGCTTCAATTGGACTTACTCTACTCGCTTTTTTAGAAGGATAATAAGCCGCTAATGCAATAGTTAAAATAATAAAAATAAGGGAAATCAACATATATATTGGATATATTGATAATTCTAATGGAATAGATAAACTATTAACTAATAATTTGTTAATAACTGATAAAATAATATTAATACCAATAAAAGATAAAATTAATCCTAATACAATACCAATAATACCTACTACAAAAACTTCAAAAAATATTGTATATTTTAATTGCTTTTTAGTAGCACCGATGCTTGAAAATAACCCAAATTGTTTTATTCTTTCGGTAACTGATATAGCAAAAGCATTATAAATTACAATAACACTTGCAACCGTAATTATAATTAAAATAATTAATAATATTGCAATTGATCCTTTAATAAAATTATTATCTTCAGCAATTCCATAATAATAAAGTAAACTATCATTATATTCTAAATTACTTTCATAATTTAAGTTTTTTATAATTAATTCACTATTTTCATATGTTTTAAAAACATTTTTATATCTTACATATACACTTAATAAATCAATAGGTTCAGAAATAGTAAAAATACTATAACCAGGATTAAAATATTCTTCATATATATCTTTTTCAACAATACCAACTATTTTGTATTCTTTTAATGATGTATTTATTAGGTGTTCTTCTTTTGTAATTTCATAATTACCATCACTTAAATATTTATATTCAACTACATAGGCACTTTCCCCTAATAATTTTCCATCACATTCTCTTTGTCCAACATTTAATTTAATAGTATCGCCAATGTTTAAATTAATATTTCCTTCAGTTTTAATATTGTTAGAAATAATAACTTCATTTTCATTGTTAGGTAATCTTCCTTCAATTATTTTTAAATCATCTAAATAACTTTTTGATGATGTTAAAACTTGTAGATATTTTTTATTTTGCAATCCATCATATAATGAATAACCTAAACTAGATTTATATTTATATTCTAAAATACTATCATTTTTAGATATAAAATCTAAATCCTCTTTTTTTATATTTATTTTTGCATTGTAATCTCCATTGTACTTTATTACTGATTGAATACCATTATCTCTAAAACTAGAAAATAATAAACCCAATTCAGTCATCAAAAAAGTAGCTAACATAATTCCGATGATTGTTAAAATAGTTCTTTTTTTATTTGCTTTTAAATGTTTAATAGTCAAAATATTTAATATTTTCATAATATTACTCCTTTAAAATATTATAACAAAATATTATTATTTTAAAGTGACTTATTTAGTGACAATTTTGTCATATTAAAAACAAAACGCCGTTCAACTTAAGAACGGTGCTTCTCAAAAGCATAAATAGAGGAAACACTTAATCTACCAAATTAAATGTATCTCTTTTTTGATATATGAATTAATTGTATTAATAATTTTTATCATTAAAAATCATTAATATGGAGGTGATCTTCTATGATTTTAAAAATTATAGAAAGGACTAATTCTAACCGAATTAATTTTATAATACTAATTAATTCATATCTATATTAATTTTACTATAAATTAACATCACTGTCAATATTAATTTGTAAAATAATTAATTTATAGTTGACTTTAACATTGAATTAATTTATAATTAATTTATAATTAATTTAGAGATATATTTAATAGTTAGGTGTTTTACTCTGTTTTTAATTTATTTTAAAAATGGAGGTGATTCTATGAATAAAAAATTTATAGAAAGGATATATAATGCAACTAATCTTAGCATTTGCTATGGTCGTTCTTTACACAATCCTAGTCCTTAAAAATAAGGACTAATCTTAAATGAAAACACCGATTCTTCTTTGAACGGTGTTTTCCCAATTTAATTAATAAGAGAAAACACTTAACATCGCAAATTAAATGTATCTCTTTTTTTAATATATGAAATAATTCATATCTATATACATTTTACTATAAATTAATTAGTTTGTCAAATATTATTTTTTTCATCGCTTATTATTTTACCATCTTCTAAAGTAATTATTCTATCAGCACACAACGCTAAATTATGATCGTGAGTAATCATAATAATAGTTTGTTTATATTTTTGATTAGATAGTTTTAATAATTCAATAATTTCTCTACCTGCTTTACTATCCAAATTACCAGTTGGTTCATCGGCTAATAATAACGCTGGTCTATTCATAAGTGCCCTACCAATACTAACTCTTTGTTGTTGACCACCTGATAGTTCATTAGGTAAATGACTTACACGATTACTTAATCCTAGTGTTTCAATTAATTCATTTAAATATTTTTCATCTGGTTTTTTATTATCTAATAAAATAGGTAAAGTTATATTTTCTTTAATATTTAATATAGGTATTAAATTATAAAATTGATAAATTAACCCCACTTGACGACGACGGAAAATTGCTAAATTAGTTTCATTTAATTCGTATACATCTACTCCATCTACATAAACTTTTCCACTAGTTGGTCTATCAACTCCACCTAAAATATGTAATAAAGTTGATTTGCCACTACCACTACTACCAACTATAGCAATGAATTCACCTTTTTCAACAGAAAAACTTACATTATCCAATGCTTTTACTAAAGTTTCACCTTTACCATAATTTTTACATAAATTTTCAACCTTTAATATTTCCATATTTTTTCTCCTTCCAACATAATTATATTAAATATTTATTACAATTTAATGACTAAATTAATTACAATTTCGTCACAAATTGTTTTTATAAAATTTTATTATGAATGTACTACCAACACCTTCTTTAGAAGACACTTCGATAATCCCATTTTGCAAATTAATTATTTTTTTAGACATATTAAGACCAATACCAATACTTTCTTTATTATGACTTCCTTTATAAAATCTTTCAAAAATATGCTTTATATCTTTTTTATTAATTCCAATACCATTATCAACTATTTTTATTTCTGTATAAAGAGGGTTTGTACTTCCTATTATTTCTATTTTATCTTTAGTATGTTCACAAGCATTTTTAATTATATTTAGTAATGCTTCAACTGTCCAATTAATATCAATATTAATACTAGTATCTTCTATATTTTTAATTATTTTAATATCTTTTAATTCTAATAAAACATTAATTGGTTCGATAGCTTTATCTATTAATTTATTTAATTCTATTTTTTCTTTTTTTAATTTAACAGTACCACTTTCTAATCGTGATAATTTAAGTAAACTAGTTACTAACCATTCTATTCTCTCTATTTGATTTTTATTTTTAATTAAAAATTCTTTTTTAACATTTTCATTCGATTCATTAGTTAATATATCACTTATCATATACATACTAGTTAAAGGTGTTTTTATTTGATGAGATATATCTTGTAATGTTTCTTCTAAATATTTTTTTTCTTTAATTAATAATTCACTTTGTTCTTTTAGTTTAATTGTCATTTTATATATATCATTTTTTAAATTACTTATATCACCTTCACAATATTCTTTAATATCAATTGAATAATCATCATTTAAAATATTATTCATATATTTATCAATTTTACTAATTTTTTTATAAATATTTTTAATGTATATATAATTAATTAAAAATAATACTAAAGAACTTATTAAACAATATATTAAAATAAAACTATTATTATTTTTAATATTAATTAAATTGTATTCTTTTATTAAGTTATTACCTAATTCATAATTATCTTTAATTAAATAACTAGATACAATATCTTCTTTTAAATCAGGATATTTGTTTAACAAATTACCAATTAAATAACTATCATTATCAATTATTTTTTGTTCATAACTATTGTTTATAATATTAGAAATTAAAAAATAAAATAATACAATAATCAGAATAGCTATAAAATTAAAAACAAAATAATTTTTATTCACTATCATCACCTATTTTATAACCAATACCTCTTACCGTTTTAATAATTTTTGGATTGGTTATATCATCTTCAATTTTTTCTCTTATTCTTTTAATATAGACAGTTAATGTATTATCATAAACATATTCTTCATTAACATCCCAAATATCAGCTAAAATTTTTTCTCTAGTAAATACTTGATTAGGATTTAAAGCTAAAGTTAATAATATTTTATATTCTAAAGCAGTTAAATTAACATCTTTGCCATTTTTAAATACTTTAGCCTGTTTTAAATCAATTACTATATTTTTAATATTTATAACATCAAAATTATTATTTCTTCTTAAAACATTTTTAATTCTTGATATTAATTCTCTTGTTTTAAATGGTTTAGTTACGTAATCATCTGCACCCATATCTAATCCCATAACTATTGAAGGTTCTAGATCATTAGCAGTTAAAAATATAATTGGAATATTTTTTATTTCTTTTATTTTCTTAAATAAATCAAAACCATTTATATCTGGTAAATTAATATCTAATAGTATTAGTGAAACATTATCTAATTTATTTAAACAATCAATACCAATAGATTCTATAACTTCAAAATTTTCATATTCTAAGCAATATTTTAAACCGCTTCTTATAGTAGCGTCATCTTCAACAATTAATATTTTCATAATTTCACCTAATTAAATTATACACTAAATATATAAAAATTGATATGACAATTTTGTAATTTTAAAACATCGAATAAATCGATGTTTAAAATACATTTTTTAATATACCAAATGATAATATCATCATAATAATTCCCGCTATTAATACACCAGCCATAGCAGCAATAGCGGATTTCTTTTTATTCATACCTAATAGTGACGCTAGAAAGCATCCTGTCCAAGCACCTGTACCTGGTAAAGGAATTCCAACAAATAATAATAAACCCCAATAACCATATTTATCTAATTGTTCCCTTTTACTTAAACATTGCTTTTCAATTTTAGTTATAATTTTATCAAAAAAATTAATTTTTCTTAATATTTTAAATATTAACTCTAAAAAACATAAAGCAATTGGAATAACGATAATATTACCTAATAAACAAATAATAAAACTATTTTTAGGATCCATATTTAATAAAGCAGCCGCTAAAATGCCACCTCTTAATTCTAAAATCGGCATCATCGATATTAAAAATATCAATATTTCTTTACCATAAGCAAGATTTGTTATTCCTCCAAATAAACTTAAAAATATTTCAACAATTTTTTCCATTAGTTAACTCCTTATCAATTTAGCTAAATTATTATAATCTTTATATAATTGCTCTTTTTCATCATCATTTAATTCTTCACCATCATAAGAAATAATACTTCCAAATTTATTTCCCATAACTTTGCCATCTTTTATAAAATAAACATCAGGAACTGACAATACTTTTTCATCTTCTTCATTTGATTGTAAATAACTATCTAAAATACCTAATATTTTAGCAAAGTCTTCATCGTTATCTTTATCAGGAACAGTATTAGGATCAAAGTAATAAATAGTTAAATCATTATCTTTACCAACTTGTAATAATGTTTCTACTACACTTCTAGTTGTATTATCACTAGCAATACCAAAAAATAAAATACCAGTTTTATTTTTTAACACATCTACTGTTTCTTTCGCACTAATATATTTTACTTTGCTATCTTTACTAATATTAACTTCTATTCCTTCTTCTTTTTCATATTCATTTTTAAACTTATTAATATCATTACCACAACCAACTAAAAATATTAATAAAATTAGTAATAACTTTTTCATATTTCACCTACTCACAAGTATAACCTTGTTCTTTTAAAGATTTTACTAAATCTGTTCTACTTTTTTTTATATTAAACTTATCTAATATTTCTTCATTACTATCCATTGGTATATCATACTCTACTTTATATTGATTTTCATTGTCAACTAAAATATTATATTTTACAAAAGAATAATTATTTTGTGTTTCCAGTGATAATTTAATTGAAGATATTGTATTTTTATCAGTATCAGTATTATCGTAACTTATTTTTATGTCTTCAATTATATCATTTTTAAATCCAAATGTATAGGTAGTTGTTGTTGTTAAAGTATTAGCAACTTCTTTTTTATAACAACTTTTAACTAAATAACCACTATTTTCAAAACAACCAGTTAATATAAAACAACTAAATATTATAATTAATTTTTTCATATTTTACCTTTCTAACAATGATAAAGAAACTTTATTTTTTTCTAAATTGATATCATCAACATAACAATCTACGATATCACCAACATTAACAACTTCCATTGGATGTTTAATATATTTGTTTGTTAGTTTAGAAATATGGGCTAAACCATCATTTTTTAGTCCAATATCAATAAATACACCAAAATCAACAACATTTCTAACTGTTCCTTGTAATTTCATACCAACTTGTAAATCTTCAATATGTAAAATATCACTTCTTAAAATAGGTTTAGGCATATCATCACGTGGATCACGATTTGGTTTTTGTAATGATTCAACAATATCTTGCAAAGTATAAATATCAGTATTTAATTTTTTACTATATTCATCAATATCAATATCGATTTTTAATTTACCTAAATCATTGATATTTAAGTGTAGCATATCTAATAATTTTAAAGTTATATCATAACTTTCTGGATGAATACTAGTTACATCTAAAGGATTAGTTCCCTCAGTAACTCTTAAAAAACCGATTGCTTGTTCATATGTTTTATCAGATAATAATTTTTTCAATTCTAATCTATTTTTTATTCTATTTTTATTACGATACTCTAATATCTTTTCAATATTTTTCTTAGTTATACCAGATACATATTTAAATAAAGATGGACTTGCTGTATTAACATTAACGCCAACCTTATTAACTGCACTACTTACGACAAAATCTAAACTTTCTGTTAATCTTTTGTTTGAAACATCGTGTTGGTATAAACCTACACCAATACTTTCAGGTTCTATTTTAACTAATTCTGCTAAAGGATCTTGTAATCTTCTTCCAATACTAATGGCGCTTCTTTTTTCAACAGTTAAATCTGGAAACTCTTCAATCGCAATTTTACTTGCCGAATAAACACTAGCTCCTGCTTCACTTACAATTATATATTCAACTTTTCTGTCACAATCTTTAATTACATCTGCTATAAATGCTTCACTTTCTCTTGAAGCCGTACCATTACCAATAGCAATAATATCAATATTATATTTTTTAATCAAATCTAAGACAATTTTTTTTGCCTCATCATATTTTTTTACTGGTTCGTGGGGATAAATTACAGCTATTTCTAGTGATTGCCCTACTGGTGATAAAACAGCTAATTTACAACCTGTTCGATAAGCTGGATCTAATCCTAACACCATTTTATCTTTCATTGGTGGTTGTAATAATAATTTTTCTAAGTTTTTACCAAAATTATCGATAGCTATTTCATCCGCTTTTTCAGTTAAATCACTTCTTATTTCTCTTTCAATTGAAGGAGCTATTAATCTTTTATAAGCATCAGTTATGGCATCTACTACTATATCGACTACTAAAGATTTATCATTTTTAATTATCTTTGATTTTAAATTGTTAATTATATCATCTTTATTAATATCGATATTAACTGTAATTACTTTTTCCTTTTCTGCTCGATTGATAGCCAAAATACGATGTGGTTTAACTTCTCTAACTTTTTCTTGATAATCATAATACATTTCATATACTTTATTTTCATCGACAGCATCTTTTTTTAATTTAGTAATAATTACTCCATTTCTAAATGTATAATTTCTAATTGATTTACGATAACTAGCATTATCACTTATCCATTCAGCAATAATATATTTAGCCCCCATTATTGCTTCATCAATAGTTTTTACTTTATCATTAATAAATTTAGAATAATCAATTTCTTTTAAAGGAAATGACATAATTATTTTAGCTAAAGGTTCTAATCCATTATTAATAGCATCAGTTGCTTTAGTTTTTTTCTTTTCTTTAAATGGACGATATAAGTCTTCCACTTCCACTAATTTACTAGCATTTAAGATACTATTTTTTAATTCTTCAGTTAATAATCCTTTTTCATCTATTAATCTAATTACATCTTCTTTTCTTTTTAATAAATTAACTTGATATTCATATATTTCATTAATTTTTCTTATTTGTTCTTCATCTAAAGCACCGGTTGCTTCTTTTCTGTATCTCGCTATAAATGGTATTGTATTACCATTACTTAATAAGTTCAAAACTGTTTCAACTTGTTTTGGTTTTATATTTAACTCCATACTTGTATTTTTTATTATATCTTGATTCATATTTAACCTTCCTAACTATTAAATTATATCATACGGCAGACTATGTCCGCAACCTAACTATTTTAATTTTCAAAATAAAAAGCAAACTTCCTCTTGAA
>CALVKO010000019.1 GCA_944332725.1 uncultured Bacilli bacterium | reverse complement strand
AAAGTCAAAAAGAAACCCTTTATTTATAAGAGTTTCTTATTTTTTCTATGATAATTAAAAATCTATGATAATTTATACGGACTTGACCAAGTACCATTACCTCCGGTAATGGTGACATCAGAGTTGACAACTATAACTGCACGCAAACTGTACGTATCGGAAACAGAACTGTCGAAGGCGAGACCATTGCTGTTCACGTTCCAAGCGAGAGAACTACTTGTATGTGGTGTCATTGTCCAATATGATGTTGCATTATTATCACTACTTGTATCATTATATCCATTAGTCAATATACTACTACTTTGACTTGATAACATTTCTCCTATTCTTATTAATCCAACTGTTGCTTGTATACTTCTTGTTGGATTTTCTTCATTTAGTGATATTTTATAATCATATCCCAAATTAAAATTATTTTGATACCAAGTATAGTTACTTACTAATTTTGCTTTTTCTGTTTCACTATTATTTGTTAGCCAATTTAATACATCACCATTTAATTTCTGGCCTATTCCTGTTGTTGTTGAAAATATATTGTTTGAACCATATGACATTTCATATATTGTTCCAGATGTCTCCTCATAATATTCATCTAGTATTAATTTTGTATTGCCATTACTATCTTTATCTACTACACGATACTTTCTTCCAGCAAACAACACATATTCGCCACTTGTTGATTTTTCATTTAAATTTCCTGTTATCTCCACATTTTTATCTTCGTTTAAAATATATGGTCCTGTTTGACTGCTCCAAGTTGCTCCTAGAGTACCATTACCTCCGGTAATGGTGACCCCAGAGTTGACATTTATAACTGCACGAAGGCCACGCGCGAAACCGACGTGACCATCACATCGGACGCCCCAAACATAAGAACTACTAGATGGCGTCATTGCTTGACTACATTGTCCATTATTTAAATAAGAAAAGGAAGCGCCTGCAAGATTATATTCATCTAGGGTTAGTAAACCAACTTTGGCAGTTTCTGTTGATAAATTATTTGTACAAGTTGTTCTTGCACTATTTTCATCAGTAGTAGTTTCACTACACCAAGTTTCTTCTTTTATGATATTATTTCCTTTTAGTTTTGGATAAAAATAATCATTTAACCAATCTTTTGCATAACTTCCATCCCAATTTGAACTATCTTCATGATATGGTATTGTTGTTATATTTTCATCTGTTATTAATCTTATTGTTCCATCAGCATTAATTCCCATTATCCGCCATAAAAAGCCTGAATACCATAGTGAATTGTTAGTTACTGTTGCTTGTAGTGCAAATAACTCTTCTGATGGCATTTCAAATAGCAATTCAAATAAAGTTTTACCCGCTTGTTCTATCATTTGTCTTATTTCTTCTTCTGAAACACCTTCTTCTTGGGCCAATAATGAAATAACATAATTTTCAAATTCAATTTCTATAAAATTTCCATCGCTATCAAAAAATGTTGTAGTTATTGTATTGTTATCCATTCCACTCATTTCATTCATCATTAAATAAAAAATATCTTTTCCTGATTGACTACAACCTTTTAAATAACATCCACCCATATAACTATAATTGTTATCGGTTGGTGTTACACAACCATTGCCATTTGTTTCTAAATATGGAAAATTTGATAGTACAACATCTTTTATTGGACCTGTTGTTATTACTGCTACAGCATCACATTCTTCATCATCCATCGCAAATTGATTATTTGAACATAATGTAAATGTATGATTATTACTTTCTATAACCAATTCTGTTAATTTAATTCCATTATATTTAATACTTTTAATATCAGCATTCCCTAAATTAACCATTGTTGGTACATCATTTATATCCATATCTGATGTACATATTTTTGTATAATTATTGTCCAATTGATATTTTACATCTTCGGTTGCACAATAGTTATTTATTCCACCTAATATCATTTGAGCTTCTGACTTACCAGCAGATATTCTTGCATCTTCTACCACATCTAATATTATTGGCGTAGCAATAAGTGCTACTATGGCTAGTATAATTATTACTGCCAATAACTCAATTAAAGTAAAGGCATTATTTAGTAAATGCCCACCCCCCCCCCCCAGTTTTGCTATTTGTTAATTTTATCATATTAACTTCATCTACCTTTCTATCTAAAGTATACATTATTCTTTTATTTTTGTCTAGACCTAAATTACGCGCGCGCGGAAAATTTTTTTTAAACTACAAAAAAAGAATTTAATTTCTTAATTCTTTTTTAACATTTATTGCCGCAATAGTTGCTTCTCCAACCGCAGTAGTCAACTGATATATATCTTTTTTTATAATATCACCACAAGCAAATATATAATCGATATTAGTTTTCATTTTATTATTAACTACTATATAACCATTATCTTTATTAAGAGAATCTAAAAAGTTAATATTTGGTTCATATCCTATTGAAACAAACATACCATCTACTTTAAATGAGCCTTTATTGGTAACAATTTCGGTTAATAACTCATTTTCTTTATTAAATGTTTCTATTACACAATTAAGTTCTATTTCAATGTTATTAATTTGTTTAATTTTATCAACTAAACTATCTTCACCTTTAAATTTAGAACCTCGTCCTATAATAATAACTTTTTTACATATATCCGATAAATAAATTGCTTCTTCTAAAGCAGAATTACTATAACCCACTATAGCAACTACTTTATCCTTATATAAATTACCATCACATAGAGCACAATAACTTATATTTTTAATATCGTTAGTATTATCTAATTTACGGGCTTTACGACCTATCGCTAAAACAATTTTATTAGTGGATATTTCTTCTATATCTGTTTTAACAATATGATCATTTATATCTAATACTTTACCATATCTTATTTCAATACCTAATTTATTAACTTGTTCATATATTTTATAGGCTAAATCAGGACCTGATATTTTATCAAACCCTGGATAGTTTTCTATGACACTTATTTTATTTAATAAACCTCCAGGAGCATCATTATCTAATATTAATACATTTACATTAGACCTTTTTAAATAAATTGCAGCCGTCATTCCAGCAATACCAGAACCGACTACAATACAATCAAAATCGTACTTCATCAACATTCTCCTTATCATTATATTGATTACTAAATACTGTACCTCTTGATTTAACTAATAAAATTATTAATCCAATTATAATCAAAGCCATTGAAACTATTTGGGCTACTTTAAAATCAAATAACATTAAACTATCTGTTCTTAAACCTTCAATTACATATCTTCCTATACCATACCATACCAAATACAAAGCTGTTACCTGACCTATTTTACAATATCTTCGTTTTCTAAATAATAATAATAATATAAATCCAATTAAACACCAAATTGATTCGTATAAAAATGTTGGTTGATAATATGTACCATTTATTTTCATACCTTCAATTATAAAATTAGGTATATGTAATGATTGTAGATAACTTAATGTTGTAGCAGGACCATGGGCTTCACCATTAAAGAAATTGCCCCATCTACCAATTGCTTGACCTATTAACAATCCAATAACTATTATATCTAACATTCTAAATGTATTAACTTTATATTTTTTAGTATAAATAATTATAACTATTAAACCAAATAAAATACCACCATGAATAGCTAAGCCGCCTTCCCATATTTTAAATATATCAAGTAGATGTTTACTATAATATTGCCATTCAAAAGCCACATAATATAATCTAGCACCTATAATACCAAATATAAGAGTATATAAAATTAAATTAACTATATAATCTTCAGGTATTTTAAATTTTTTTGCTTCTTTAATTATTAAAGATCCTCCGACAAATACACCAAATAATATCATTATAGAATACCAATAAATTTTTATAACACCCAAATCTAATAACACTGGATTCATTTTATCATTCCTCTCTATAATAAATTATATCACAAAATTCCAATATATTTTAATCAAAATTCATTTTTCTAATGGTTATTAATAACTGATGATATTGGTATTATATAGTTGTCTTGATCTAATTTAGTTAAATTATCATAAAAACAAATAATTCCTCCTTGACCAACTTGTTGTTTTTCTAACTTTTTAAAATTTTTAATCATTTCTTTAGTTGGCAAGGCAGTTTTTTTTATTTCGAAAGGATATAATTTGTTATTTTTATAAAACAATAAATCAATTTCATTTTTTTCTTTATCACGATAATATGATATATTCGGTCTAATACCTTTAGCATTATAAGATTTAACTATTTCACTAATTATAAAGGTTTCTAAATAATGTCCCGAACTAGAACTCATTTGTAATTCTTTAGCACTACTAAATCCTGCTAAATAACAAGCTAATCCTGTATCCATAAAAATTATTTTAGGAGTGTGAGTTAATCTTTTTAATGACGATGACATATATGGCTCTAATAAATAAACTAAACCAGAAGTTGTAAGAATAGATAACCAATTTATTGCAGTAGGTACACTAACGCCAGCATCGTTAGCTAATGTTGTATAATTAAGTTGCTCACCAGTTTTAGAAGCAACACTAACAATAAACTTACGAAATGAAAATTCATCACCAACTTGAGTTAACATTTTCACATCACGCGAAATATAAGTATCGATATATCCTTGAAAATATAAAGGTAGAGATATTTCTTTTTCAGTATATAATCTTGGCATTCCACCTTTAAATATAATTTCAAATATAGAATTAACATTAATTTTAGAAATATTTTTTATTTCGACTGGATCAAATAACTTTTTATTTTTTACTTTTTTTATTTCTGAATAAGTAAAACTATTTAAATTTATTATCCCAACACGTCCTGCTAATGATTCACTAACATTATTCATTAAATGAAATTGTTGTGATCCAGTTAACCAATACATACCATTTTTTTTTTCTTTATCAACATTGATTTTTATATATGAAAATAATCGTGGTGCGTACTGAACCTCATCTATTAATAAAGGGGCAGGATGTTCTTCTAAAAATAATTTAGGATCTTCTTGAGCTTGAGTTCTTAAAACTTCATCATCTAAAGTAATATATTCCATTTTTTTTGGTTTTAAACTTAACAATAAAGTTGTTTTGCCAACCTGCCTTGGACCTGTAACTAAAAGAACAGGAAAAGTTTTATTTATTTCATTAATCATATATTCCGCTTCTCTTGAATACATTTTCATCACCCTATATAATTTTATAATACAATTTTAAAAAAGTCAATATATATATTTTAAATTAGTCGATATATATACTTTAAATTAGTCAGAACTTTTATATTCAAATAATATATCCCTTAATTCCATAGCTCTTTCAAAATCTAAGTTTTTAGCAGCTTCTTTCATTTCTTTTTCAATATCAATCATTAATTTTTGTTTGTCTTTCTTACTTAATTTAGTTTGCTCTTTTTCAATATCTTTATTATTTGTAACAACTTCTCTTATTTCTTTAATAATTGTTTTAGGTATTATATTATGTTTAGTATTATATTCTTCTTGTATTTTTCTTCTTCTATTAGTTTCTTTAATTGCCTTATCCATCGATTCACTAATGGTATCAGCATACATAATAACCTTACCATTCGCGTTTCTAGCAGCACGACCTATCGTTTGAATTAAACTTCGTTCACTTCTTAAAAATCCTTGTTTATCAGCATCTAATATAGCAACTAAACTTACTTCTGGTATATCTAATCCTTCTCTTAATAAGTTAATACCAACTAAAACATCGTATTTACCTTTTCTTAAATCATTAATTATTCTTAATCTTTCTAATGTTTTAACTTCAGTGTGTAAATATGCTACTTTAATATCTATTTTCTTTAAATAATTAGTTAGTTCTTCAGCCATTCTTATAGTTAGCGTAGTAATTAATGTTCGTTCATTTTTATTAATTTGATTATTTATTTCATTTACTAAATCATCTATTTGATTTTTTGATTTTCTTACTTCTATAATTGGATCTAAAAGTCCTGTTGGTCTAATTATCTGTTCTACAAACTTATAATTTGTTTTTTCTAACTCATAATCTCCAGGTGTAGCAGATACACAAATAACTTGATTTATTTTAGATTCAAATTCATCAAATTTTAAAGGTCGATTATCTAATGCACTAGGTAATCTAAAACCATAATTAACTAAAACTTCTTTTCTAGCCCGATCACCATTATACATACCTCTTACTTGCGGCAAAGTAACATGTGATTCGTCGACTACTAATAAAAAATCTTTATCAAAAAAATCGATCAATGTAGTAGGAGTTGCACCTGGTTCTTTTAAAGCTATATGCCTAGAATAATTTTCAACGCCTCGACAAAAACCAGTTTCTTCCAACATTTCTAAATCGTAATTGGTTCTTTCTTGTAATCTTTGATATTCCAATAATTTATTTTCACTTTTAAACTTATCTAATTGTTGCTCTAATTCTTCTCTTATGTTTTTAATAGCAATTTTTAACTTATCTTCACTAGTTACAAAATGACTAGCAGGGAAAATAGAAATAGATTTTTTATTATTAATTACTTTATTAGTTAATATATCTACTTCTAATATTTTATCTATTTCATCACCAAAAAATTCAATTCTAATAGCATGATTGTGCTGATTTATAGGAACAACTTCTAAAATATCTCCTCTTACACGAAATGAACCTCTTTTTAAATCTAAATTGTTTCTTTCATATAACATTTCAACTAATTTTTCTAAGATATCATTTCTTTCAACATTATCACCAACATTTAAAGTTAGCATTTTATTTTTATACTCTTCTTTTTCACCTATACCATATATACAAGAAACAGATGCTACTACTATAACATCACGCCTATTTAACAAAGAAGATGTAGCAGAATGCCTTAACTCATCTATTTCATCATTAATAGATGCATCTTTTTCAATATAAGTATCCGTTTTAGCAACATATGCTTCTGGTTGATAATAATCGTAATAAGATACAAAATATTCAACTCTATTGTTGGGAAATAGCTCTTTTAATTCAGCATATAATTGTCCTGCTAAGGTTTTATTATGGGCTAAAACTAAAGTAGGCTTATTTACTTCTTTAATAACATTAGCAATTGTAAAAGTTTTACCTGTCCCTGTAGCACCTAATAAAACTTGATATTTTTTTTTATTATTTATACCATCTACTAATTCTTTTATTGCTTCTGGTTGATCACCACTCGGTTTATATTTAGATACTAATTCAAACATTGCTACCACATCCTTTCTATTATTATGTTTAATCTTAATTTAAAAATTTGTATAAGTCCTAAACCTTATTAAAAATTCTTCCAACAATAGATATGCTAATAATAAATTCTATCCATCTCTTTAAATATCACTAAGTCAACATTAATGTCATTATATTTTGTAAACTCTTCTAATATTTTAGTAACTTCTTTTCCAATTTCTGAATGCTCAAATCCATATTCTCCAGTACCCAAACTAGGAAGCAATATATTTTTATAACCTTTTTTTAAAGATTCTTCCAGTATTTTGTTATATACATCAAATAAGATTTGAGTTGAATTATCATATTCCCAATATTTGGGACCTTGGACAAACATTATATCCATACCTAGACCAAAGCCAGGCGTTATTCTAATATCTCCAACTTTCATAATGTTTTCAATTTTGTAATTGTCAGAAAAGTAATGAATATCATATTTATATTGTGTATAATTTTCTAAAATGTCAACTCCCGCTTTCTTAAATATTTCACCACTAACCCCAGCACCTGCTACCATTTGAGGATTAGTAGGGTTTATTATCAAATCATGATTAGATAAAATAGTATCAGATACAATACTTCCCGTTAATATTCTATATCTTCCCATTAGGTACCTCCTTTGTAATATTTTTAATAACATACTCTATTTTTTCATGAATAACCAAAGTAGCAATATTATCATATTGTGTAGGTGTATCATTGATAATAACTAAATTTTTACCATTAAATAATTTTACTAAACTACAAGCAGGTTCAACAGTTAATGAAGTCCCAGCAACTATTAATGTCTCAGCATCATTAATATATGAAATAGCAAGCAAATATTCTTCTGGAAGCATTTCTCCATATAGTACAACATCAGGTTTAATAATACCTCCACAAATACACTTTGGAACATCAGGACTATTAAATACATATTCAGCACTATATTCTTTTCCACATTTAATACAATGATTTTTATATGTTGTACCATGTATTTCTAAAATATTTTTGCTTCCAGCCTTTTGATGTAATCCATCTATATTTTGAGTTACTATTGCTTTTAACTTTCCAACACGCTCTAGTTCTACTAAATAAAAATGAATTAAGTTTGGTTTAACATTTAATGTATTCATATTCTCTTTGTAGAACTTATAAAATACTTCAGGTTCTTTATAAAAACAGCTTGCACTTAAATAATATTCAGTTGGTTTATCATATTTTTCTTTATATAAACCATTTTCACCCTTAAAATCTCTTAAACCGCTAGCAGTAGATACTCCGGCACCACCAAAAAAAACTATATTATTTGAACCATCTATTATTTTTTTTAATTTTCTTATATTATTATCCACATGTATCACCACCTAATAATATTTTATAATAATCTAAATCATATATATTGAAATTATAAAATATTTATCTATCCATGTTATATTTAATAAAAATAATAGTTTTTATTTTTTTGATGTTAAATTAATTTATGATTAAACATCAATTTAAAAATATTTTATTATTTAATATTATATATCATTTTTAGCAAAAGAAAAAGGTAATTATTACCTTATTTTTCAATTTTAAATATAACTTGATATGAATCTTCAAAATCTATTTCTTCTACATCAACATTGAATCCATATTTTTCTAATGTATTTTCACATTCTCTAATTGTATTCAATGCTACTCGCATATTTGGAACTGCTGCTTTTATAGCTGGATTTGCAGTTGGTTCTGGAATATTACTAGCTGGAGCATTGAATGTTTCAACACTAGTATTTCCAATATTTGTTGATGGTTCTATTGGTTGATCTATAACTGGAATATTATCAGTTGAAGAAGCAATTGGTACATCATATATTGGAGTTTCTGATACACCTGCTGTTTCAGTTGACGATGTTGTCACTGGAGCACTTGGTACTTCGAATCCAGTTGGTACACTTGGGGTGGCTGGAGTACTTGGTACTTCGAATCCACTTGGCATACTTGGTTCTGCTGGAGTACTTGGTACTTCGAATCCACTTGGCATACTTGGTTCTACTGGAGTATTTGATACTTCAAATCCAGTTGGCACACTTTGGGTGGCTGGAGTACTTGGTACATCAAATCCACTTGGCATACTTGGTTCTGCTGGAGTACTTGGTACTTCGAATCCACTTGGCATACTTGGTTCTACTGGAGTATTTGATACTTCAAATCCAGTTGGCATACTTTGTTCTGCTGGAGTGCTTGGTACTTCGAATCCTGTTGGTACACTTGGTTCTGCTGGGGTGCTTGGCACTTCAATTCCTGTTGGTACACTTGGTTCTACTGGAGTACTTGGTATTACTGAAGTATCTGGTATAGTTGGTGCTTCAAAAGCTGGTGTAGTTGAATTATTATTTACAGAATTATCCATACTATTAAAGAAATTTTCTAATTTAAATGTATCTTCTTGTGGGGCTTGTGGAGTAGGTTGATCAAAGAAATTAAAAAACTTTCCGGTTGGTTCCACTGGTGCAGGAGCTGGAGTAGGTGATGCAGTAGATTGTAATAATTGATCCATATTAGCAACTGGTTTTTCTGGTTGCATAATATCTTGAGCATTATTTTCTATAGCATCAATATTCATAAATCCAGGTGCTACTGTAGCATTATCAGGTATTTGAACAACTTCCTCTGGTTTAAAATTGTCTGGTATACTATTAATTTCTGGCACATTATTCATTTTATCTATCTCCTCATCTAATTTTCTTACTGTTAATCTTTCGTTTATTATTCTATTTAACATTTCAACTTGTTTTTTTTCATCTTTTATTTTTAATAACGATCTAGCATGTCTTTCTGATATTTTATTTTCTAACAATGCTTCTTGAACATCATCGGATAAGTTAAGTAATCTTAGTGTATTGGCTATAGCAGATTGTGATTTACCAACTTTTTTAGCTAAATCTTCTTGATTAATGTATCCCATATCTAATATCTTTTTATAAGATACCGCTTTTTCTATAGGCGTTAAATCTTCACGTTGAACGTTTTCTATCAATGCTATCTCAACACTATCTTTATCATTTAATTCAGATATAATAGCCGGTATAGTTTGTTTTCCCGCAACTTTACTGGCTTTATATCTTCTTTCACCAGCAATTATTTCATATTTATTACCAATTTGCCTAACTACTATTGGTTGAATTACTCCATATTTCTGAATTGATAACGCTAATTCATTAATCGCATTTTCATCAAACTTAATACGGGGTTGGAATCTATTTGGTAATACATCTGATAGATTTAATTCAACTACTTTTCTTTCGTTCTGCACACAAAAAACCCCTTCCTAATTCTTTTATATTTAATATGATACTATATTTTGGGAAATAATGCAATAGTTTTTGGGAAATTTGGGAAATAATTTTAAACGCTAATAAATATTTACCATTTTAACTAAAATATGTTATTATATATAAAGATGGGAGTAGATATTATGGACTTTAAATATATAACAAAATTTTATAATAAATTAGTTAATTTAACGAAACAACATTTATTTATCGGAATTACAAATGAATGGATTGTCGATAATTATTATGTGTTAGTTGAAAAGAATGATTTAATCAAAAATTTTAAAAAAAACAAAAAACAAAGAAAATATTTGACCGACAAATTAATTTTAATGTTAGTGACAATTTTAGAAAACAAAAATTATAAAATTGATGAAAATATTTTAATTAATGATATTAAAAATTATTGTGAAGAAAATAATATTAAATTAATATATCAAGAATTAGAAATTATTCCTGTTGTTCTAAATATTATTTTAATGAAAAAATTAAAAGAAATATGCGTTGTTGAAAATAATAAAATTAGCGAACGTAATAAAATAGATAAATTAATTAAAAATTTTAATAAAAATAGTCTAGAAAATATTATAAATTATTCTCCATATACTATCGTTTATTTTAGTGAACAAATTAAAAAAATAAGTAAAAATTCTAATAATATATTTAAATTATTCAATAAATCTTTAGAAAATAACAATCTTTCTTTAAGAAAGTTAATCAATGAAGAACATTTAAACAATACTAATGAAAATATTTTAATTAACAATATATTTTATAGTATTAAGAAAGTTGACTTAATTGAAATTGAAAATTTATTTTATAATTTATGTGAAATAGAAGATATTTTAAATGAAGATCCTTACTATCATTTAATGACTAAAGAGACTAAATTTCTATACCGTAAGCAATTATTTAAAATATCTAAAAAAAATAAACAAGATGTATTCAAATGTGCTGAAGAATTAATCAAAGAAGATAAAAATATTGGTGATGTGTTGTTTAAACACAAAAGTAACCGAATTAAAACTATTATTTATTTATCAATTATTTTATCTTTGAGTACTATTTTAACTTTGATTTTAACAAATTTTTTCATTACAAATAAGATATTAGGATTTATTATTTTATTTATTCCTGTAAGCGAAATAGTTATTACTCTTGTTAATAAAATATATTTAAAAATATATCCTAGTAGACCTATTTTTAAACTTGATTTTAAAGATGGAATTCCTAAAAATTACAAAACAATGGTTGTAATTCCTACTATTTTAAAAAATAAAGAGAAAGTTGATGAAATGTTTGATAATTTAGAAAAATATTATTTATCTAATAAATCAAAAAATATTTATTTCACACTTTTAGGTGATGCTTGTGAATGTAAAACTGAAAATTATGAAAAAGACGATGAAATTGCTAAGGAAGGTCTTTTAAAAGTTATAGAATTAAATAAAAAATATAAAAATGAAATATTTTATTTTGCTTATCGTAATCGTAAATACAATAAATATGAAAATAGTTATTTAGGTTTTGAAAGAAAAAGAGGTGCTTTATTACATTTTAATGATTTACTTTTAAATAATTTTAGTGATAAAGAGAAAAAAGAATGGTTTAAAGTTCAAACTTTTGATAATTTTAAACATAAAATTAAATATGTTATTACTTTAGATTCTGATACGCAATTAGTTTTAAATAGTGCTTTAAAATTAATTGGAACTATGGCACATCCTTTAAATAAACCAATTTTAAATGATAGTAAAACTAAAATTATTAAAGGATATGGTATTTTACAACCTAAAATAAGTGTCGATATTGAATCAACTAATAAATCTTTATTTTCACAAATATATGCAGGAATTGGTGGTTTAGATCCTTATTCAACTATAACACCTAATTTTTATCAAGATGTTTTTAAAGAAGGAAGTTTTATTGGTAAAGGTATCTATGATTTAGAAATCTTTCAAAAAGTTTTAAAAGGAAGATTCCCTAACAATTTAATTTTAAGTCACGATTTATTAGAAGGTAATTATTTAAAATGTGGTTTTGTAAGTGATGTTGAATTAATCGATGATTTTCCTTCTAAATATTTAGTTGATGCCACAAGAAGAGCAAGATGGACTAGGGGAGATATGCAAATAATTAAATGGATATTACCTTATGTTAAAGATGAATTTAATAAACGATATAAAAATCCTATTAGTTTATTAGGTAAGTTTAAAATTATCGACAATATTAGAAGAGAATTATTAGATTTAAGTTTACTTATTATTTTATTTTTATTATCTAGTATTGTTGTAACTCACCCTTATTGGTGGTTAGGATTTATCTTATTTGTTGTTATTTTACCTGTTATATCTTATTTATTACAAATATTTATTGCTCAAAAAAAATATAGTAAAAATTTAAAATATTACAACATTATGGCTTTTGGTTATCAAGCATTTATTTTAAGAACTTTATCTGTTTTTACAAGTATTCCTTATAATGCTTATCTATATACCAAATCTTTATTAACAGCAGCATATCGTATGTTTATCAGTAAAAAACATTTATTACAATGGTTAACTGCGGAAGATGCCGCTAAACAAGTAAAAGGAACTTTATTTAATCACTTAAAGCAATATACTATTAATTATATTGCAGCATTATCATTTGTTATTTTAGCATATATAAATAATTCTCATCCTTATGAATGTATGATTATTGCTATATTTTTCTTAATTGCACCTTTCTTATCTTTTGCTATTAGTGAAGATATTAAAAAACCAATAAAAAAATTAAATGGAAAAGAAAAAGATGAATTAGTAGAAATAGCTAATTTAACTTGGAACTTTTTTAAAGATAATTTAAACAGTCAAAATAATTATTTAATTCCAGATAATTATCAATTAAATAGGGAGAAAAAATTAGATTATAAAACTTCTCCTACTAATATTGGATTATCTTTAGTATCTATCGTATCAGCTTATAAATTAAACTTTATAAATAAAGAAGAAACTATTAATTATATAATTAATATTATCGATGCAATCGATAAACTAGACAAATGGCACGGACATTTATTCAATTGGTATAATATTAATACTTTAAAAGTTTTATATCCTAATTTCGTATCAACAGTCGATAGTGGAAATTTTGTTGCTTCATTAATTACTGTCAAAGAATTTTTAAAAGATTTAGATGAATTAGAACTTGTTAAAAGAATTGAAAAATTAATTAATGATACCGACTTTAAATATTTATATAGTAATGAAGATGTATTTAGTATTGGATATAATGTTGATGAAGGGAATTTATTACCTTATAACTATAATAAATTTGCTAGTGAAAGTAGAATTACTAGTTTTATAGCTATTGCTAAAGGTGATATTTTAAGTAATCATTGGTTTAATTTAGATAAAACTTTAACTACTTTTAAAAAGAAGAAAGGTCTTGTATCGTGGTCAGGAACATCTTTTGAATATTTTATGCCATTAATATTTATTCCAACTTATGAAAATACTTTAGTTGATGAAAGTTATGATTTTGCTTTCTATGCTCAAAAAGAATATATGAAAGAAATAAATCGTAAATATCCTTGGGGAATTTCCGAATCTGCTTATAATGAATTAGATGATTCCCAAAACTATAAGTATAAGGCTTTTGCTACTCCTTATTTGAAACTTCAAGAAGAAGCAAATAATCGAATTGTTATTTCACCATATAGTTCTTTATTAGCGTTACCAAGATTTCCTGATGAAGTTATGAATAATATTAAAAAACTAAATAAATTAGATTTAAAAGGTGAGTATGGTTATTATGAATCTTATGATGCTGAAGATAAAAAAATCGTTTACTCTTATTTTGCCCATCATCAAGGTATGATTTTAGCTAGTATCACTAATACATTAAAAGAAAATATTATTCAAAAATATTTTATTAAAGATATCAATAATCAAGCGTTTGAAATATTGAATAAAGAAAAAGTTCAATTAAAACCAATCATTGATGTTAATATCACTAAGTATAAAAAGTACACATATGAAAAAGAAACATTTATCAATGATGTTAGAGTATTCCATAACTTAGCAACTTTACCAGAAGTATCAGTATTATCTAATTCAAAATATAGTACCTTTATCAATGACCGAGGTAATGGTTTTAGTAGATATCGTACTATTCAATTAAATAGATATCGTAAAATAACTGAACAAGATTATGGTATATTTATGTATATCAAAGACTTAAAAAATAATAAAATATGGTCTAATACTTACGCTCCTATTAATGTTATGCCTGATAAATATGAAGTAGTTTTTGCTCTAGATCGAATTAAATTTGTAAGAATGGATGAAGATATCATTACAACAACTGAAATAGTCGTACCTAAAACGTATCATTCAGAAATAAGAAAAATTACTTTTAAAAATAATAGTGATGAAGATAAAGTTTTAGAATTAACTTCTTATACTGAACCAATTTTATCAGAAAATATTGATGATATAAGTCATAAAACATTCCAAAATTTATTTGTGCAAAGTGAATATGATGCCGATACTAACTCAGTTATTATGTATCGCAAATTAAGAGATAGCGATAATCATTATTATTTTATTAATAAATTATTAACTGATGATATTGAAAATTCTAGTTTCGAAACTAATAGAGAGAATTTTATCGGTAGAAATCATAATAGTTCTAATCCAATTGCTTTAAATAAAACTTTATCTAATCAAGATGGAACTTGCGTTGATCCGATAGTTAGTTTAAGAAATAAAATTACAGTTAAAGCAAATGATGAAAAAACTGTTTATTTAATAGTTGGATTTGGTAAATCAAAAGAACAAGTATTAGATATAGTTAATACCTTCTCTAATGAAGAAAATATATTAGAAAAAGGATTTGAAGTAGCAACTCTAATGAGTAATGTTACCAATAAAATGGTTAATATTACAGGACGTGATATGCGAGTATTTAATACTTTATTAAATTATTTATATCAAACTAGTCATATTGTAATTACTAAAGAAAGAATTAAAACATTATCTTTAAATAAATTAAATCAGACTAATTTGTGGAAATTTGGAATTTCTGGAGATCGTCCGATTGTCTACCTTAGTATCAATAGTTTAGATGATTTAAGTTTAACTAAAGAATTATTACATTTATTTGAATATTATAAAAGTAAATCAATATTTATCGATTTAATTATATTAAATAACTGTGATGATAAAGAAATTATTGCTAAAGAAATCGATGATGAAAAATATCATATGTATGCTTTAAATAGTTTCAATAAAACACCAGGTAATATCTATTTAATTGATAATAATGATGTTAATGAAGATGAAATAAATCTATTTAAAACTGTTGCACGTATTTATGTCGATAGTAATAAATTTCATTCATTAGAAGACTTTGTTAATGACTTACAAAAGTCAAATACTATAAGTAGAAGAGATTTAGTTAAAAATGTAGTAAGTTTACCTATATCTTATGATAATCTTACTTTTTATAATGGATATGGTGGATTTAGTAAAAATGGTAAAAAATATATAATTACTAATCCTGATACACCTTTAATCTGGAATAATGTCATAACTAATCCTACTTTTGGAACTATTATATCTAATAATCAAACTGGATTTACTTATTATAAAAATAGTCGTGAATATAAATTAACTTCTTGGACTAATGATCCATTATTATTAGATATGTCTGAAGGTATTAAAATTAATGATACTAATTTAAAATATAATACAACTGAAGTAAGTTTTGGTAAAAATGTTTACTTAGGTAAATATAAAGATTATGATTTAAAACTAACGCAATTTGTATCAGTTACTGATCCTGTTAAATTTTATAAATTAAAGATTAAAAATAATAATACTCACAAACAAAGAATAGTATTAAAATATTGGATAAATCCTTGTTTAGGAGTTACTGAAGAGAAAACAAGTCGTTATATTTTAAGTGAAGTTAAAGATAACTATGTTACATTAAAAAATAAATATAGTGAACACTTTTCTAACTTAGTTACATTTATGAGTTGTACTAATAAAATAAGTGACTATAATGTTAAAAGAATATTAAATAAAGAAATCGAAACATCTATTTATATCGATGCTAAAGAAGAAGTTGAATTATCTTTTATCTTAGGTTGTTGTGAAGAAGAAAATATAACTAATTTGTTAAACAAATATGATATTAAAACAATTAATAAAGAAGAAAAAAATGTTGAAAATTATTGGAAAAATATGTTAGAAAATATTCAAGTAAAAACACCAGATGATAGTTTTAATTATATGGTTAATGGTTGGCTTGCTTATCAAAATATATCATCAAGATTATATGCTAAAGCAGGTTTTTATCAAGTTGGTGGCGCATATGGTTATCGTGATCAATTACAAGATGCAATGAATCTATGTACTATCCATCCAGAGATGACTAAAGAAATTATTTTATGGAACGCTAAACATCAATTTAAAGAAGGCGATGTTCTACACTGGTGGCATAAAGAAACTAATATTGGTTTAAGATCAAGATATAAAGATGATTATTTATGGTTAGTATACGCAGTATGTGAATATATTGAAATAACAGAAGATTATGATATATTAAATACCCAAATACCTTTTGTTACAGGACCATCATTATTAGATAATGAAATGGAAAAAGGTATCAATTATAGTTATACTGAAGAAACTGCTACTTTATATGAACATTGTTTACTTGCTATAAATAAAACATTAAATGAACTAGGTTCTAATGGATTACCACTTATGGGTGGCGGTGATTGGAACGATGGAATGAATAAAGTAGGAGAAAAAGGTACTGGAACAAGTGTATGGTTAGGATTCTTCCTATATATTATATTAAATAGATTTAGTAAGTTTAGTAAAATTGATTATACAAATGAAATTAATAAATTAAAAATAAATTTATTAAATACTTGGGATGGCCAATATTACTTAAGAGCATATTTCGATAATGGTACAAAATTAGGTTCTAATGAATGTTTAGAATGTAAAATTGACTTATTATCCCAAAGTTTTGCTATTCTATCTGGTATTGCTAATGAAGAACAAATAAAATCAATGTTAAAAAATATTGAAGAAAAATTAATTGATAAAAATATCAATATCGTTAAATTGTTAAATCCACCATTTAAAAACAATAAAAATAACCCTGGTTATATAATGAATTATCCAAAAGGAATAAGAGAAAATGGTGGTCAATACACACATGCTGTTGCATGGTATATAGAAGCCTTAATTAAAACAGGTAATAACGATTTAGCGTACCAAATATTTCAAATGATTAACCCAATTGAAAGAACTAAAACAAAAGAAGATACCGATAAATATAAACTAGAGCCTTATGTAATAAGTGCTGATATTTATAGTAACGAAAACTTCTTAGGTAGAGGTGGTTGGAATTGGTATACTGGAAGTGCTGGCTGGTTCTATCATGTTGCTTTAATAGATATATTAGGATTTAATTTAAGAAAAGATAAACTATATATCAAACCAAATATACCTAGCACTTGGAAACAATATGAAATAACTTATAAATATTTTGATACCAAATATAATATAACCGTTATAAATTCAAAAGAAAATAAAATAATATTCGATGATAAAACTGTTGAATATATATTATTAAAAAATGATATGTTAGAACACAATATAAAAGTATATGGAGGTAATAATGCTAAAAATTGATTTTAATACCTATCAAAAAGAAAAAAATTATGATAAATATCAAGATAAAATAAAAGAAATACAAAAAAAACTATCTACCGATAATATGACCGATTGGTATGATATTACAAAATGTATTAGTAAAGAAGATATTGCTAGAATTAAAAATTTAAGTAAAACTAAATTTGATTTATTAATTGTAATCGGAATAGGCGGATCATTCTTAGGTGCTAAAGCTGTTATATCCGCCTTATCTCCTTACTTTAGTGATAAAAAAATAGTATTTGCTGGAACTTCTTTATCAGAAACATATTTACTAGAATTAATTGAATTTATGCGTGATAAGGACACAATTGTTAATGTTATATCAAAATCAGGTACAACCTTAGAACCAAGTATCACATTTGATATAATTTATAAAGAAATGTTAAAAAAATATAATGAAGAAGAACTTCAAAAAAGAATAATAATTACTACCGATGCTAAAGAAGGAGAATTAAGAAAACTAGTTAATGATAAAAACTATTGTTCCTTTGAAGTTCCTAATCAAATAGGGGGTAGATATTCAGTATTAACTCCTGTAGGTTTATTACCTATTGCTTTAGCAGGATTTGATATCGAACAAATATTATTAGGTACAAAATATGTTTCTATTGAAGATGCCTTTAAATACGCTATAAATAGAGATATATTATATAAACAAGGAAAATTAATAGAATCATTTACTTTCTATGAACCTAAATTATATTATTTTACAGAATGGTTAAAACAACTATTTGGTGAAACCCAAGGTAAAGAAAAAAAAGGTATCTATCCAACCTTTTCTTCTAATACAAGAGATTTACATTCCTTAGGTCAATTTTATCAAGATGGTACACCAATTATATTTGAAACAGTATTAAATATAAATGATAAAGGGAATTTAATCACAAAATATAATAAAACTTTAAATGAAATAAATAATATTGCTTTAAATAAAGTTGCCTTAGCTCATTTAAAAAATGATATTGAAAGTACTATTATTTCTATTAATAAATTAGATGAATTACATATTGGTATGTTAATATATTTCTTTGAAATAGCAGCTGCAACAGGTGGTTATTTATTAGGTATTAATCCATTTGACCAACCTGGTGTTAATGATTATAAAGATTTAATTAATATAGAACTTAAAAACTCATAATTGCTTATGAGTTTTTGTTATACTGTGGATAATCTGCATCTTGCCACTTTATCGGCAAGTTGTGTCTTTACTTCGTTTGTACATTATTGTTATTTATACTATGTTTGCTTATTGCAAAACATACGGTGAATTTGGAGTACCTTCACCTCCAGTGAAGGTTATGGATGAAGTCCCTGACTTCAGATATATAACTGCGCGAACGCCGGTACCGCTCGAGAGACTACTGTCGCCCACGTGACCATCGGCGGCGGCGTAGCGAACGCCAGACGAACTATATCTATTCATCGTCCAATAGTAACTTGATGCAGTTGGATTTTCAATTGTGTTTACATCGACAAATGTTTTGGTACTTGATGTACTTAAATCTATATCATTGCCACTGAACATTTCTCCTACTGTTGGTAATCCAACACTTACTTCCAATGTTTCATCTTTGACATTTTCATAATTTGCCCAATCTGGATAATCTCCTATATAGAATGTTTTATTTTCTGTATATTGATATGTATCACTTATTCCTGCAGCAAATGTATTCAGTGGGGTATATATTGTATGACTTGCACTTATTGTTGTTGAACTTCCATATAAACTTGTAGATGGAAGTAATCCATTTAATACGACTTTAATGCTATCTTCATCTTTACTTACTACCCTAAATGTACACATATTATCACTTCCACAGGCATTATCGCTCCCACTATATGGTACATTGATATATTCTCCTACTTGTACATTATTAGTATTTGTTGCTTTGTTTGCTACTTGATAATTGCTCGCAAGAAAAATGAAAAATAAATTTTTCATTCGAAAGTCTAAAGACTTTCTTTTTAGTGTATTTTACTTTATAATATA
>CALVKO010000018.1 GCA_944332725.1 uncultured Bacilli bacterium | reverse complement strand
GTTACTGATGAATATGTAGAATTTAAATTTAATTTAACTTTAAAGCCAGAAGTAAAATTAGGTAAATATACTGGTTTGGGTGTTAAAAAAGATGAAGTTAAAGTTACTAAAAAAGAAGTAAGTGATGCTTTAAAACAAATGCAAGAAAGATATATTGAAAATATCGACAAAGAGGGTAAAGTAGAAAATGGTGACATTGCTATTATCGATTTTGAAGGATTTAAAGATGGAGTTGCTTTTGATGGTGGTAAAGGTGAAGATTATTCATTAAAAATTGGAAGCAACACATTTATTCCAGGTTTTGAAGAACAAGTAATTGGCATGGAAAAAGGTGAAGAAAAAGATATTAATTTAAGTTTTCCAGATGATTACCATGTTGATGAATTAAAAGGAGAACCAGTTGTATTTAAAGTAAAAGTTAAAGAAATTAAAGAACAAAAATTACCAGAATTAGATAAAGATTTCTTTGAAGATTTAGGAATGGAAGGAATTGATTCTAAAGAAGCTTTAGAAAAACAATTAGAAGAAAATATTAAAGCAAGAAAAGAAGCAGAAGCAGATAATAAATATATTGATGAATTACTAGAAAAAGCTGCTAAAAATACAAAAATTGATATTCCTGAAGTAATGATTAATGAAGAACTTGATCGTATTATTAAACAATATGAAGAAAATTTAAAAATGCAAGGAATTACTTTAGAAATGTTCTATCAATTTACAAATAGTGATGAACAAGCTTTAAGAGATCAAATGAAAGAAGAAGCAATAAACCGTGTTACATATCGTTTAATGTTAGAAGAAATTGCTAATAAAGAAAATATTGAAGTAACAGATGAACAAGCTGAAACTGAAGCAACTACTTTAGCTACTAAATATCAAATGGATAAAGATGAATTCTTAAAATTATTTGGTGGTTTAGAAATGGTTAAATACGATTTAAAAATGCGTCAAGCTATAGAAGTTCTAAAAAAATAGAACTTTTTTAGTAGGAGAATATATGAGAGTAATAAGTGGTAAATATAAAGGTAGAATATTAGATGGATTTAATATAAATGGTACTAGACCTACTATGGATAGAGTAAAAGAATCAATGTTTGCAATGATTCAAAATAATTTAAAAGATAAAGTAGTATTAGATTTATTTGCTGGTAGTGGTAGTTTAGGTATTGAAGCATTAAGTAATGGTGCTAAAATATGCTACTTTGTTGATAATAATAAAATAGCGATCGATACAATTAAAAAAAATACTATTGGAATAGATGATAAAGTTATTATTAAAAAAGATTGTTTTGAAGCTTTAAAAGAATTTAAATTAAAATTTGATATTATTTTATTAGATCCTCCTTATCATGATAATTTGATGAATAAAGTATTAAACAAAATAAAAGAATATGATTTGTTGAATGAAAATGGTATTATTGTTTGTGAAATAGAAGAAGAGTTTAAAACGGATTATCAAATTATTAAAGAAAAAAAATATGGTAGTAAAAAAGTTATTATATTAAAATTGTAAGAAATTACAATTTTTTTAATATATAAGCAGGAATTTAGAATACTTTTGTCGTATATAACTAGTAGGAGGCAATTTTATGAAAAAAATATTAACTGCTAAATACGAAGTTATATTTATGTATACAGTGGTAAAAAATGAAAAAATATTAAAATTATTAATTGAACAAATATTAAATAAAAAATATAATGAATTTATTATATTAAATCCTAATTTAATAAAAGATAATATTAATAATATAGGTCAGAAATTAGATTTGTTAATAAAAGCAGATGATGAATATATAAATGTTGAATTAAATTCTAAATATAATAAATATATAAAAGAAAGAAATTTATTATATGTCTTTAAACTATGTTTAGATAAAAGTGAAAAATATAAAGAAACTCTAAAAGGAAAAGTAAGACAAATAAATATTAATTTTGGAAGAAAAAGTAAAGGCATTGAAGATATAGCAATAGTAAATTTAATGACTAATAAAAAAATAGAAATAAAGAATTTAAATATAGACTTTTATGTTAAAAAGTATTATAATAATTATAAGTTAACAAAAGAAGAAGAGATATATGTAATGTTAGGATTAGAATTAGAGGAATTAAATAAATTAAGTGAAAGGAATGAGATAGTGAAAGAATTTAAAAAAAGTGTAGAAGAAGCAAACAAAGATGAATTAGTAGTAAAATGGTTTAGTCCAGAACAAGAAAGGGAAATGCGAGAAAATTATATAAGGAGTGAAGCCGAAGAAAAAGGGATTAAAAAAGGAATGAAAAAAGGTATTGTTGAAGGCAAAAAAGCAGGAATTTTAGAAGGACTATTACAAACAGCTAAAAATATGTTAGAAGCTGATATGAATATTGAAACAATATCAAAATTGACAGGATTATCAGTAAAAAAAATAAAAGATATGCTATTATAAATTGTAAGAAATTACAATTTTTTTTGAAATTAAGCAGGAATTAGGGTTAGTTTTGTCGTATATAACTAATAGGAGGAAAAATTTATGACAAAGTTTTATACGGCAAAATATGAACCAATATTTATGTATTCTGTTGTAAAGCATCAAAAAATAATAAAAAGAATAGTAGAGTTAGTATTAAATAAAAAATATGATGAATTTATAATATTAAATCCTAACTTAATTAAAGATAATATTCATAACATCGGTCAAAAATTAGACTTATTAATAAAAGCAGATGATGAATATATAAATGTTGAATTAAATTCTAAATATAATAAATATATAAAAGAAAGAAATTTATTATATGTCTTTAAACTATGTTTAGATAAAAGTGAAAAATATAAAGAAACTCTAAAAGGAAAAGTAAGACAAATAAATATTAATTTTGGAAGAAAAAGTAAAGGCATTGAAGATATAGCAATAGTAAATTTAATGACTAATAAAAAAATAACAACAAAAATAGAAATAAAAAATTTAAATGTAGACTTTTATATGAAAAAGTATTATAATAATTATAAGTTAACAGAAGAAGAAACAATATATGCAATGTTAGGGTTAGAATTAGAGGAATTAAAACAGATAGAAGGAAGGGATGATATAGTGAAAGAATTTAGAGAAAGTGTTGAAGAAGCAAACAAAGATGAATTGGTAGTAAAATGGTTTACGCCAGAACAAGAACGAGAGATGCGTGAAAATTATATTAAAAGTGAAGCTGAAGAAAAAGGAATAAAGAAAGGCAAAATTGAAGGATTATTACAAACAGCTAAAAATATGCTAGATGCAAATATGAGTATCGAAACAATATCAAAATTAACTGGATTATCAGTAAAAAAAATAAAAGATATGTTATTATAAACTATCTTTTTTTAGTTAAATATAGTATAATTTTAAAAGGTGATATATATGTTTGAAAATTTAGGAGATAGATTAACAAGTGTTGTAAATAAAATAAAAGGTTATGGAAAAATAACTGAAGAAAATATTAGTGAAATTACAAGAGAATTAAGATTAGCGCTTCTTGAAGCAGATGTTAATTATCAAGTTGTAAAAGAATTTATTAATAATGTCAAAGAAAAAGCTTTAGGTGAAGAAGTATCTAACAGTTTAAAACCTAGTGAATTATTTATTAAAATAGTAAAAGATGAATTAGTAGAATTATTAGGTGGTGAAAAAAAAGATTTAGTTACTAATAAAGATTTGAATATTTTAATGTTAGTAGGGTTACAAGGTAGTGGTAAAACAACAACTATTGGTAAATTAAGTTTATTATTAAGAAAAAAATATAATAAAAAACCATTATTAGTGGCTTGTGATGTATATAGACCAGCAGCTATTGAACAGTTAAAACAAATAGGTAAGGAATTAAATATTGAAGTTTATGAAGAAGGAAAAAAAGATCCTCGAGAAATAGTAACTAATGCAATTAAATATGCTAAAGAAAACAATTTTAATTATATCTTAATCGATACAGCAGGTAGGTTACATATTGACGAAGAATTAATGGATGAATTAAACGATATAAAAGATATAGTAAATCCAGATGAAATATTATTAGTAGTAGATGCTATGACCGGCCAAGATGCTATTAATGTTATAACTGGTTTTAATGATAAATTAGAACTAACTGGAGCTATTTTAACTAAATTAGATGGTGATACTAAAGGTGGTGTTGCTTTATCAGTAAGACATTTAACTAATGTTCCAATTAAATTTGTTGGTGTATCAGAAAAAATGGATGGCTTAGAAGAATTTTATCCAGAAAGAATGGCTACTCGTATTTTAGATATGGGCGATTTAATGGGAATGATTGAAAAAGCAGAAAATATTATGGATGATGAAGCAATCGAATCAGCTAAAAAAATGCAAAAAGGTAATTTTGATTTAGAAGATTTTTTAGTTCAATTAAAACAAATAAAAAAATTAGGACCTCTAGAAAATATATTAAAAATGTTACCAGGTGCTAAAAAAATGGGATTAAATAATATTCAAATTAATCCTAAAGATATGTTACACATTGAAGCTATTATTTTATCGATGACTCCATATGAAAGAAAACATCCTGAAGTGTTAAAAGCAAGTCGTAAACAGAGAATTGCTAAAGGTAGTGGCAGAAGTGTTGAAGAAGTAAATAGATTATTAAAACAATTTGAACAAATGAAATTATTAATGAAACAATTTAAAAACGGCAATTTTAAAATGCCATTTTAGAGGTATAATATGATTTATTTAAAGGGAATACAAATATACTATTTCTATACAATAATATTTATTTTAATAATAATTTATTTGATAATAAAACATTATAATAAAAAAAATAAGACATTTTATTTTCGTGACATACCCAAAATTCCAAGTGCTGTAATGAGCTATTATATTAATGGGAAAATAGATGATCGTACAATATGGTTGACAATATTAGATTTAATAAATAAAAATTATTACAAAATAGAAAAAATAAAAAATAAATATTATTTAAGATGGCAAAAAAATAAATTATTTGAATTTGATAGTTACGACTTAACGGAAAGTGAAAAAATATTAGTTAAATTTATTAATTTTATAATATACGAAAAAAAAGATGTTTCAATTGATGTGTTAGATGATTATATGAAAACTGATTTAAATTTTAATAAAAAAATAAATAGATTTTATAGTCAATTTCGACATGAAATAAAAGAAAATTATGGTATTTTACGAAAAGAAAATAATTATTTTTTAGCGTTTTTGTTAGTTTTGGTTTATACAATTATTATTTTTAATGTGGTTAATATTACATCATTAATAGTTTCTATGTTTTACTCAGTATTTGTTATTTTAATATGTTTAGTTTTAAAAAATATTAATTTTAGTATTAAAGGAATAGTAAATATAGTTATTTTGTTTTTTCTTTTATTATTTTTATTAATTCCAATTATTCCAACGTTTATCATGAATAAATTATTGTTATTTGTACTTTTTAATCCATTACTTTTTATAAATGTTATATTAATTTTAAAAATCAATTTCTATACTACTAAGCAAAAAGAAATTTGTAAACAAATAGATGGATTGAAAAATTTTTTGGAATATTTTAGTAATATAGATAAAAAATCATTAGAATATATTAATTTATTTGATAGATATTACGCTGTAGCAGTTGCATTAGATGTAAAATTAGAAAATCCACATAATGTTTTAGATTATGAAGATGAAAGTTTAGATACTTTAAATTCAATTGAATTTGCTGAAATAATTTTTTCACATATAATAAAATAGGCACTGAATTAATCAGTGTCTATTTCATATTCAATAATTTTTCCAGTAGTTGCATTTATTTCATAACTATATTCTTTATTGTTAGCTTCAAATTCAATTTCATATTTATTGTCATCTAGTTCAATTTCATAATTAGTTATATTAGTAACATTAGCGTGATCTAAAGCGATTTGCTTAGCCTCTTCTTTACTAATTATAGGATTTGGTTCTTTATAATTATTATCGATAGAATATTTAATTATTTTACCAGTAGTAGCATTTATTTCATATTCATATTCTTTATTATTAGCTTCAAATTCAATTTCATATTTATTATCATCTAATTCAATTTCATAATTAGTTATATTAGTAACATTAGCATGTTTTAAAGCGATTTGTTTAGCTTCATCTTTAGTTATTTTATCAGTTGTTGTATTATTTGAACTATTACTTGAATTATTATTTGAAGTTTCGTTATTATCAATTTCATATTCAATTATATCGCCAGTTAAAGCATTAATCTCATAATCGTATTCTTTATTGTTTGCTTTAAATTCAATTTCATAAACCATAACATCATCAAAATCTAATTCAATTTTATAATTAGTTATATTAGTAACATTAGCGTGATTTAAAGCAATTTCTTTAGCCTTTGCTTCACCAATATAAGCTTTTTGACTAGCACTACCACTAGTTTTTTCATTATCTTTTAAAATTAAATTTAATTCATTAATAGATAAATTAGCTAATTGATCAAAAGTTAATAAATTATTGTTAGCCATTATTTGTTTAATTATTTCAACCTTACCTAAAGAAATATTATATTGATTAGATAAATCAGTTAATTCTTTTTCTTCAGTTATTGTTTGACTAATAATTGAAATATTTTCCATATTAATTTGATTTAAAATTTCTTGTCTTAAAGTTTCAGCTTTAGCATTATCATTATTTTCAACTGATATTAAAATGGAATTAGCAAGTTCAGTAATATAACCATTTTTAACCATAGATCCAATTAAGGCATTAACAGCTACATTAATATCACTACCTTTTAAATCCATATCACTAATAATTTTTTTTCCATCTTCATTATTAGCGATAACTTCTAAAACTTTTTCTTTTTGATTAATTTTTAATTCAATGCTTGGATTAACATCGATTCCTACTTTTGAAGTAACTTTATAATTATTATTATAATATAATCCCCCTATAAATAATAAACATACAACACAAAGTGTACTGATTGTTGCCATAATAGGCAATTTTCTTTTCTTTTCCATATAAACATATCCTTTCTTTTCTAAATTATTTAAATCGAACTTAGGAAGCTTAATATTATTTAAATTTTTACTAATTCTTTTTTCAATATTATTCATTTTTTCCCTCCTTTGTAAGTTCTTTCAATTTTTTGATTGCCCTATGATATTTAGAGAGAGTAGTAGTTAATTTTAAATCTAAAATCTTAGCAATCTCATGAAATTTGAAACCATTCATAGCGTGTAAAATAATAATATTTCTTTCATCTTCATTCAGATTATTGAGTAAATATTCTATTAATATTTTATCATCATGATTAGGTTTAGATATAAATTCAATTTCATCAACATTAATCGTTTTTTTGTTACTTCTAATTTTATTGTAGGCAATATTTTTAGTGATTGTTAAAATCCAAGCCATCGGTTTGTTTTGATTTTGATATTTAAAAGCATTATGATAAATAGTAATAAATACTTCTTGCATAACATCTTTAGCATCTTCACTATTTTTTAATATACTTAATGCAAAACTATAAACATTATTATTAATTAAATTGTATAGTTCATTAAATGCTTCAATATCGTTTAAAGCGATTCTTTCTAAGTAGTTACTAACTTCCATTTTTTTACTCCTCTCAATATGATAACAATTATAAATATCATTTTATTGCATATTTTTTTAAATATATCATATTTTTTTTGATTAGTCAAAAGTAGTATTGACATTATATTTATAATTGCATATAATTATATAGCACGCTATATAATTGGAGATGATTAAATGGATCGACATATTGGATTTTATTTTAAAAAGATTTTTCAGATAATGGAAAGAAATATGAATAAAAAATTAGAAAAAATCGATTTAACTAATAGTCAAGCAAGCGTATTAATTTATTTATATAAGAATAAAGAAATAGTTAATCAAAGAGATATTGAAAAAAAGTTTGATTTAACTAATCCAACAGTAAATGGTATTTTAAATAGATTAGAAAATAAAAATTTTATTAAGCGTACTATTAGTTTAAAAGATGCTAGAAATAAAGAAATCCATTTAACTGAAAAAAGTATTTCACTAATAAATGAAATGAAAAAAGAGGCTAAACAATTAGAAAAAGAAATGATAGCAGGCGTATCAAAAGAAGAATTAAATATTTTTAATGAAGTTTTAAGGAAAATATTTAATAATATGCAAGGAGGATTAAAATGAAACATGTATTAAAAACATTAAAAAAGTATAGTTTTCAAATAATATTAGTATTTGTATTACTTTTTATGCAAGCAATGTGTGATTTAAGTTTACCAGAATATACTTCTGATATAGTAAATATTGGTATACAACAAAGTGGTATTGAATCTTCGGTACCAGATGTAATTAGACAAAGTGAATATGAAAAATTATTGTTGTTTATGGATGATAGCGATAAAAAAATTGTAAATAATAACTATACTTTAATAACAAAAGATGATACGAAGTATTTAGAAAAATATCCATTATTAAATGAAAAAAATTTATATGTTTTAACTGGTAATGATGAATTAAATGATATAATGACTTTACCGATTATAATGGTATATAGTTTTTCTAACAATACAATTGAAGTACCGGAATTAAATATTCCGGAAGGTATGACTATTTTTGATGTTTTAAAAAATATGGATAGTGTTACTCATAATGAATTTTTAAATAAAATAAAAGAAAATTATTCTAATGAAAAGGTTAGTTTATTAGAACAAATGGCTACAGTTTATTTAAAAAATGAATATACCGAAATAGGTATTGATGTATCTAATTTACAGATTAGTTATATTGCTAAAACAGGTATTAAAATGTTAGCAGTTGCTTTAGCAGCAATGGTACTTACTATTGTAACAGTATTTTTATCAAGTCGTATTGCAGCCTTCTTTAGTAGAGATTTAAGAAGTAAGGTAGTTAATAAAGTTATGACTTATTCAAATAAAGAATTTGAAAGTTTTTCAACTGCTTCTTTAATTACTAGAAGTACTAATGATATTCAACAAGTTCAAATGTTAGTTGTTATGTTACTTAGAATAGTATTCTTTGCCCCAATTATGGGAATAGGTGCTTTAACTAAAGTTAGTGGTAATGAAATGAGTTGGATAATTGGTTTAGCTGTATTAGTAATTATAAGTTTTGTAATTATATTATTTAGTATTGCTATGCCTAAATTTAATAAAGTTCAAAAGTTAATTGATAGAGTAAATTTAGTAGCAAGAGAAATATTATCAGGTATTCAAGTTATAAGAGCTTTCGGTACTGAAAAACATGAAGAAGAAAGATTTGATAAAGCCAATAAAGATTTAATGAAAGTAAATTTATTTGTAAATCGCACCATGACTATTATGATGCCAACTATGATGTTTATTATGAATGGTGTTAGTGTTTTAATCGTTTGGATAGGTGCAAGTAAAATAGATGCTGGAACAATTCAAGTTGGTACTTTATTAGCATTTATCACTTATACTATGCAAATAATTATGTCATTTTTAATGATTTCAATGGTATCAATTATGGTGCCTAGAGCATTTGTTTCAATGAATAGAATTGGAGAAGTATTAGATAAAGATACTTCAATTAAACAAAAAGAAAAATGTTTAAGATTTAATAATAATTTAAAAGGTACAGTTGAATTTAAGGATGTTTATTTTAGATATCCAGATGCTGAAGAAGATGTACTACAAAACATCAGTTTTAAAGCAACCAAAGGAACAACGACTGCTTTTATTGGATCAACTGGTTCTGGAAAATCAACATTAATTAATCTAATTCCAAGATTTTTTGATGTTACAGGTGGTAAGATATTAATTGATGGAATTGATATAAGAGATGCTAATATTAAAGAATTAAGGGATAAAATTGGTTATGTACCTCAAAAAGGAATATTATTTACTGGTACTATTCTTTCTAATATTGGTTTTGGATTACATAAAAAAGATGATGAAGTAATTAAAAAAGCTGCAAAGATAAGTCAAGCTGAAGAATTTATTAATGATAAAAAAGATAAATATGAAAGTGCTATATCACAAGGTGGTACTAATGTATCAGGTGGTCAAAGACAAAGACTTGCTATTGCAAGAGCTATTGCAACAGATCCAGAAATATATATATTTGATGATAGTTTTTCAGCATTAGATTATAAAACAGATGCTAAATTAAGAAAAGAATTAAGTAAAGTAACTAAAGATTCAACTATATTTATTGTTGCTCAAAGAATAAGTACGGTTATGAATGCTGATCAAATTATTGTTTTAGATAAAGGTCATATAGTAGGAATTGGTAAACATAAAGAATTATTAAAAAACTGTGATATTTATAGAGAAATAGCTTACTCACAATTATCAAAGGAGGAGTTAGAAAATGAATAGAGGTCCAGGTGCAATAGGCAGTGTTGAAAAAGCCAAAGATTTCAAAGGTACATTAAAAAAATTATTTAAAAGTATGAGCAAATATAAAGTACAATTAATAGTTATATTTATATTTGCTGTTGCTAGTACCATATTTTCAATAGTAGGACCTAAAATATTAGGTAATGCTACAACTGAATTATTTAATGGGATAATAAGTAAATTATCCGGTGGTGCTGGTATTGATTTTGATAAAATTGCGTCTATTTTAATATTTTTGATAATTTTATATATTATAAGTGCATTATTTTCTTATATTCAAGGATTTATAATGACAGGTATAAGTCAAAAATATACATATAATTTAAGAAAAAAAGTATCTATTAAAATAAATAAATTACCTATTTCTTATTTTGATAAAAAAACTCATGGTGAAGTTTTATCTATTATAACTAATGATATTGATACAATGAGTCAAAGTTTAAATCAAAGTGCAACTCAATTAATAACATCTATTACAACTATTATTGGTATATTAGTAATGATGTTATCAATAAATGTTACAATGACTATTGTTGCTATATTAATTTTACCAATTGCATCATTTATAACAATGTTTATTGTTAAACATAGTCAAAATTATTTTGCTAAACAACAAGAATATTTAGGTCATGTTAATGGTAAAATTGAAGAAATGTATTCTGGTCAAAATGTTATTAAAGTATTTAATGCTGAAAATAAAGTTTTGAAAGAATTTGAAAAAGATAATACTTATTTAAGTAATGTTGGATGGAAGAGTCAATTTTTCTCTGGTATGATGCATCCAATTATGAATTTTATTGGTAATTTAGGATATGTTGTAATTGCAATATTAGGTGGATATTTTACTATTTTAGGTAAAATAACAGTTGGTAATATTCAATCATTTATTTCTTATACTAAAAACTTTACAAATCCAATCGCTCAATTAGCTCAAGTATCAAATATGATTCAATCAATGATTGCAGCTAGTGAAAGAGTATTTGAATTCTTAGATGAAACGGAAGAAAAAGAAGTTAAGAATCCACTTAAAGTAGATAATATCGAAGGAAATGTTATTTTTGATCATGTTAAATTTGGTTATAATGAAGATCAAATTATAATTAAAGATTTTAGTGCAGATGTTAAGAAGGGACAGAAGATTGCTATAGTAGGACCTACTGGAGCAGGTAAAACAACAATGATTAAATTACTTATGAGATTTTATAATGTTAATGATGGTGCTATTTTAATTGATGGAAACAATATTAATAATTTTAAAAGAAGTGATTTAAGACATATATTTGGTATGGTTTTACAAGATACTTGGTTATTCTCAGGAACTATTATGGAAAATTTAAGATATGGAAAATTAGATGCAACTGATGACGAAATAATTGAAGCCGCTAAAAAAGCCCATGTCCATCATTTTATTCAAACTTTGCCAGATGCATATAATATGGAATTAAATGAAGAGACAAATAACATATCTCAAGGACAAAAACAATTACTTACAATTGCTCGTGCTATTTTAGCTAATCCTAAAGTATTAATATTAGATGAAGCAACAAGTAGTGTTGATACAAGAACAGAAATATTAATTCAAAAAGCAATGGATGAACTAATGAAAGGAAGAACATCTTTTATAATTGCTCATAGATTATCAACTATTAGAGATGCCGATTTAATATTAGTTATGAATAATGGAGATATAGTAGAACAAGGAAATCATGAAGAATTATTAAAGAAAAATGGTTTTTATGCTAATTTATATAATTCTCAATTTGAACAATGACATACAGTTATTGTTTTTTTTACAAAATAATCATTGATAAATTATAAAAAATAAGATATAATATTTAATAGAATATGAGGGATGAATAATGAAAAAAACGGTTTTATTTTTAATGAATGGTTTTGGAATCGAACAAATTGATTCATATAACATATATAATTCTAAATTAATGCCTAATTTGGATTCATATACTAAAAATTATTTATTTACTGCTATTGAATCTAAAGCATATGATTTAAAAAGTGGTTATAGAACATTTAGTACAGCATCAGATTTACCTCTTACTTATTCTTTAATAGACAATTATTATTTAAAGTTTAGTGAAAATAAAAATTTAAATTTTTATCTAAATAGTATTAGACCAGAAGGTAAAGTACAACTATTTTTGTTTTACGAGAATGAAAAAAGTTTAGAGCATATTAAGTCATTTTGTAATTATATAAAAAACAAAAATAATAAAATATATTTACATTTGGTTTTAACTTCACATAATACTAATAACTATAAAGAAATAGATAAAATTGTAACAAAAATAAGTTATGATTTTAAAGATATAAAGATAGGTATAATTGTTGGAATTAATCAGTTAATGAATCAAAATTTAACTTCTTTTATGAATTTATTTAAAAATGAAGTTGGTGAAAAATGGAAAGAAGTTACTAAAAAAATAAGTTATTTAGAAACTTCTAAAATAAAGCCAAGTGATGTAAAAGAATTTTACATGAATGAAGGATTTAAATTTGATGTTAATGATAGTCTCTTTTTCTTTAATTATGAATATTATGATATATCTAATTTTATTTCAAACATTAGTACAATTAATAATATAAATGATTATTGTTCATTATTTGAAATGAAAGGCGTTAAATACCCGATGTTTGCTTATCCATTATCAGGTATTTCTATGGCAAATTCACTAAAAAAAATAAATGCAAAAACATTAATCTTATTAAACAGTGAAAATATTAAACAGATTAATTATTATTGTAATGGATTACAAAATGTTGTTTCTGATAATATTTGTTTTGCTAAAACTGATGATGGATTAAATCCTAATTTCTTAAAATCGATAATTAGAGATTCTGAATATGATTTGATAATTATTAATTTTCAAATTGATAATGTTAAAACAGTTGCTGAATTAAATGAAAAATTGAGTAAATTAGATACGATGCTCAAAGTAATTCATGATTTCTGCGTTGAATTAAAAATAAGTTTATTTGTTTCTTCACTATATGGAATGCAAAAAGAAATTGCTGTTGATAATTTTGTTAAAGCAACGGTAAATTTTTCATTAAAAGTTCCATTTATAGTTATAGATCCAATATTTAATAAATCTAATTTTTCTATAAGTTCTGGTAATATTTATACTATGGCTAATACATTATATACAAATATTAATCCTAAAAATGAAGGAGCAGTTTTAATTAGAAAAAAGGATTTTATAACTAAAATGATAAAAAAATAGTTGACTAATTATACTAAATGTAATAAAATTTATTTATCGATGTGATGACGGAGGTTGGAATCTCTCGAGCAATATATTAATAAGTGATTCTATTAGAATAAATAAGGTGGAACCACGGTATAATACCGTCCTTATATCTTCTAATAGAATTTTATTATGGAGGATATTATGATTGATATACAAAAATTAAAAAGATTTTTATCTAGTGACTTTGATAATGCTGTTTTAGACATAAAAAAAATAGACGGAATAATAATTCCTAGTTTAGTAATTGAGGGAAAAACAAAATTAAAAGGTAAATATATTGATATATATAATGAAGAACTTATAAAAGTAAAAAAAGATGTTAAAAAGTTATGCAATTATATGTTGGAAAATTTTCTAAGAAACCATGTAGTTATTGGAGCAAGTTATTTTACTTTAAAACAAAATTATCCTGATAGAAATTGTTTTGATATTATAACGACACAAGGAATATTTACTATTGCTATTTCTGGTATGAATATTAACGAAGTGTTTGCAGATTTTATAAAAAAAATAGAATTTGCTAAAAGAGAGGGGATTACAAAACAAATTGTTCAAGGAAATATGGAATTAGGAACGCAAATGTTTTTGAGTTTAAATCAAAGTAAAAAAAATGTTGTAACCGGATTAGGTGCTTATAGTTATCAAATATTATCATTAATAAAAAATGGAAAAATAATAATTCCTAATTATGAAAAAAAATTTGTTATAAAATTTATTCAAGAATTTTTAAGAATGCATGAAATTACTGATAATTGTTGCTTTGAAAGAGAAATAATGCGTTTAAAAGATTTTTATGAAAAATTAAAAGAACATAAAAGCAATTCATTTCTTGAAAGTTTAAAAATTAGAAGATATACAATTGATAATATAGTATTTGATTTTTATGATGATGATAAAGCATTTATTCAATTAGACTTATTAATGGAAGCTATAAGAGGTTTAAAATCAGAATTTGGTTATCAAACATTTACCGATATGATTGAAAATAAACAATTAGTAATGAAAAGATATGATTATGGAGGAAGAAAATGAATAATTTAACGATGGAAAAATTAGTAAATTTATGTAAACAATATGGATTTATATTTCAAGGTAGTGAAATCTATGGTGGTTTAGCTAATACTTGGGATTATGGACCATTAGGAGTAGAATTTAAGAATAACGTAAAAAAAGCTTGGCTAAAAAAATTTGTTCAAGAAAATAAATATAATGTTGGAATGGATTCTGCTATTTTAATGAATCCAAAAACTTGGGAAGCATCAGGTCATATAGCAACATTTAATGATCCTTTAATTGATTGTAAACATTGTAAAACAAGACATCGTGCCGATAAATTAGTTGAAGAATTTAGTGGTATTGAAGCAGGTGGCTGGTCTGATTCTAAATTGATGAAATATATTTATGATAATAATATTGTATGTCCAAATTGTGGTAAACTAGATTATACTGATATTCGTAAATTTAATTTGATGTTTAAAACTTTTCAAGGAGTTACTGAAGATAATAAAAATACAATATATTTAAGGCCTGAAACAGCGCAAGGTATATTTGTTAATTTTTTAAATGTTCAAAGAAGTATGAGATTAAAAGTACCATTTGGTATTGCTCAAATAGGTAAAAGTTTTAGAAATGAAATAACACCTGGTAATTTTACTTTTAGAACTCGTGAATTCGAACAGATGGAATTAGAATTCTTTTGTAAACCAGGCACTGAGTTAGATTGGTTCAAATATTGGAAAGATTATTGTTATGATTGGCTAATTAGCTTAAATATTAATAAAGAAAATATTAGAACACGTGATCATGAAAAAGAAGAATTAAGTCATTATAGTAATGCTACTACTGATTTTGAATATAAATTTCCATTTGGTTGGGGTGAATTATGGGGTGTGGCATCTCGTACTGATTATGATTTAAAACAACATCAAAAATATTCTAATCAAAGTATGGAATATTTAGACCCTGATACAAATGAAAAATATATTCCATATGTTATCGAACCATCATTAGGTTGTGATAGAATGGCTTTAGCATTTTTATGTGATGCTTATAGTTGTGAAACATTAGATAATGGTGATGTAAGAGAAATAATGAAGTTTCACCCATTTCTAGCCCCTTATAAAGTTGCGGTATTACCTTTAATTAAAAAATTACATTCTACTAAGGCCCAAGAAGTATATACTTACTTATCTAAGTATTTTATGGTTAATTATGATGAGGCTGGTAATATTGGTAAAAGATATCGAAGAAATGATGTTATTGGTACCCCTTTTTGTATAACTATTGATGATGAAACTATTAATAATAAAACAGTTACTTTAAGAGATAGAGATACAATGGAACAAATAACTATAAAATTAGAAGAAGTAGTTGATTATGTAAATAAAAAACTAGAATTTTAATATTTTAGTTTTTTTTATAAATAATATTCACTTTTTAATTTTTTTATGATAAAATTAATATAGTATGTGCAATGTATGCATCAAGGAGGAAAAAGGGTATGAATTTAAAAAAATGGTTTTCAACAGATGAGAATGATATATTAAGTGATAGTTCAAATGATCAATATTATAATATTAAATCGAGTGAAGCAATTGCAGAAGATGGAAGTACAAAATTAGTTTTATTAGAGCCAAGAGCATTTTCAGAAGCACAACAAATTGCTGATCAATTAAAAAGTAGAAATACAGTTGTTGTTAATTTAAAAAGGGTAACTTCTGATCAAGCAAAGAGAATAGTTGATTTTTTAAGTGGAACTATATATGCTATTGGAGGCTCTTTACAAAAAGTAGGTGGAGGTATATTTTTATGTACACCTAATAATGTTAAAGTAAATGGTAAAATAACTGATGATAATGAAGGTAAAGAATTACACGATAATGGTGATATTAATATAGAGTGGTAAATATACTTATTTTGAGGTGAAGTTATGGAAAAGTTCAGCCGAGTATTAAGAGGTTATGATCCGGAAGAAGTAAATGACTTTCTTGATAAAGTAATAGCTAAAGTAGAAGCAATGGTTAAAGATATAGAAGAAAAAGATAAAAAAATAAATGAACTTACAAAATTAAATCAAGATGATAAACAACTAATATCTGATTTAAAAAAATTAGAACAAGAAAATCTAAATTTAACTAGTAAGATTGCGCAATTTGAAAGAATGGAAGATAATTTAAAAAAAGCTATTTTGATGGCTGAAAAAACTTCTGAACAAATTAAGTTGACAGCGTATCAAGAAAGAGATATAATAATTAGCGATGCGAAGAAAAATGCTAACAGAATAGTAAATGAGGCATTATTAAAAGCAGAAACTATCGAAAAAGAATCTGATATGTTAAGAAGAAATATGATAGTTTTTAAAAGAAGATTAAAAGATGCTTTGTCAACACAAGTTGAATTAATTGAAGATATTGAAAAAATAGAGATATAGCAGATGAAAAAGACGATATATTAAATTTATTTAATAGAGAGTTAGTGGTTGGTGGAAACTAATAAATAATTAATATATAGATCACTTTGGATGCTTTTTATGGATAAGATAAAAACGGCAACGCGTTATAGTTAATAAGTTAAAAAAAAGGTGGTACCGCGGATATATTCGCCCTTTATGGTATCATCTTTTTTATATACAGGAGGTATTTATGGAATTTAAAGAATTAAACAAAAAACAAATTAATGAAGCAGAAAGTGAAGTATTATCTTTTTGGAAAGAAAATAATATTTTTGAAAAGTCAATTGAAAATAGAAAAGATGAAAAAAACTATGTTTTTTATGATGGACCAATTTATGCTAATGCAAAACCTGGAATTCATCACGTATTTGCTAAAACTATAAAGGATGCATTTACTAAATATAAAACTATGCAAGGATATAGAGTATTAAGAAAAATCGGACTTGATACTCACGGTTTACCAATTGAAGTTAATGTTGAAAAGAAATTAGGGTTTAAAAATAAATCTGATATTGAAGATTTTGGTATTGAAAATTTTTGTAAAGAGTGTAATAAAGAAACTGCTACTAATATAAGTGAAGTTAAAAAAATAACTGATATGATGGGGCAATTTATCGATTGTGATCATCCTTATGTTACTTGTGATAATGAATATATTGAATCTGAATGGTGGATTATTAAGGAAATGGATAAAAAAGGTTTAATATATTATGGTAATAAAGTATTACCTTATTGTCCTAGATGTGGTACGGAATTATCTAGTAATGAAGTAGCGCAAGGTTATCAACAAGATCCAGTTAATACTGTTATTGTTCCTTTTAAGAAAAAAGATGAAGATGTTTATTTTTTAGTATGGACAACAACACCTTGGACACTACTTGCTAATGTTGCTATTTGTGTTAATCCAGATTTAACTTATTTAAAGGTTGAAAGTCAAGGATATAAATTTATTTTATGTGAATCTTTAGCAGATAAAGTATTAGGTGAAGATTATAAAGTATTAGAAAAATATAAAGGTAGTGATTTGGAAGGTATTAAATACGAACAATTATTGCCATTTGTCAAAGTAGAAGGTAAGGCTTTTGAAGTTATTGCTGATGGTTATGTAACTGATTCTGATGGTACTGGTATCGTTCATATTGCACCTGCTTATGGTGTCGATGATAATAGAGTATGCAAAGAAAAAGGTATTTCTTTTGTTAATCCAGTTGGTAAGGATGGTTGTTATTTAGAAGGTCCTTGGAAAGGTAGATTAGTAACTGATAGTGAATTAGAAATTGAAATAGTTAAATATTTAAAAGAAAATGATAAATTATTTAAGAAAATTAAAATTGTTCACGATTATCCGCATTGTTGGAGATGTAAAAGTCCTTTAATTTACTATGCTAAACCAGCGTGGTATGTTGAAACTACTAAATATAAAGATAAAATAATAAATGCTAACAAAAAGGTTAATTGGTATCCAGATTATATCGGTGAAAAGAGATTTGCTAATTGGTTAGAGAACATGGTTGATTGGGGAATTTCAAGAAATAGATATTGGGGTTGTCCAATGCCTATATGGACATGTAGTTGTGGTCATAAAGAAGTAATTGGTTCATTAGATGAATTACAAGAAAAAATAATTGAAGATATAGATGTTAAAACTATCGAATTACATCGTCCTTATGTTGATGAATTACACATTAAATGTAGCAAATGTGGCAAAACTATGGATAGAGTAAAAGATGTAATGGATGTTTGGTTTGATTCAGGTGCTATGCCTTATGCCCAATTTCATTATCCATTTGAAAATAAAGAATTATTTGAATCACAATTTCCAGCTGATTTTATTGCAGAAGGAGTAGACCAAACAAGAGGTTGGTTCTATGTTTTATTAGTTATATCAACTATTATATCAGGAGAATCAAGTTTTAAAAATGTTGTTGTAAATGATATGATGTTAGATGCTTATGGTAAAAAAATGAGTAAATCAACTGGTAATATTATTGATCCTGTAGAAATAATGACTAAATATGGTGCTGATACAGTAAGATATTATATGTTATACGCATCTCCTGTTTGGACACCTTTAAAATTTGATGAAACAGGATTAAAAGAAATATATTCTAAATATATATCAACTTTTAAAAATGCTTATTCATTCTTTGAAATGTATGCTAATGCTGATCATATCGATCCAAGAGAATATTATACGGCTGAAAACGAAAGAGAATTAATCGATAAATGGTTATTATCAAAATTAAATAAATTAATTAAAAATGTAACTTTGGCATACGAAGAATATGATTTAAATAAAGTTACAAAATTAATAGTTCCATTTTTAAATGATGATTTATCTAATTGGTATATTAGAAGTAATCGAAGAAGATTTTGGGATAGCGAATTATCAGAATCTAAAAAAAATGTTTATTTAACTCTTTATGAAGTGTTAGTTACATTGTGTAAATTGTGTGCTCCTATAACACCTTTCTTAACTGAAGAAATATATCAAAAATTAACTAATAAAGAATCTATTCATTTAGCAGATTTCCCTAAATATAATGAAAAATTAATTAATGAAAAAATAGAAGAACAAATGGATTTAGTAAGAGATATTTGTTCATTAGGTAGATTTGCTAGAGAAGAAGCAAATATTAAAGTAAGACAACCAATATCTCATTTAATTTTACCTTTAAATGATAAAAAAATTATTGGTAATTTAATATCTGTTATCGAAGAAGAATTGAATGTTAAAGAAATAATCTTTAAAGAAGATATGAGTGAATATTTAGATTATATCGTTAAACCTAATTTTAAAGTTTTAGGTAAGACTTTAGGACCTAAAGTAAAAGAATTACAAGATAAATTAACTAAATTATCAAGTAAAGATATTAATTTATTACAAAGCGTTGGATTAACTATTAAATTAGGTGATGAAGATTTTAAATTAACTAATGAAATGGTATTAATTTCTTTAAAGCAAAAAGAAGGTTATGCTTCAAGTAGTAATAATAAAACTTGTGTTGTATTAAATACAGAGTTAAATGAAGAGTTAATATTAGAAGGTTTAGCTCGTGAGTTTGTTCGTAAAACACAAAGTTTAAGAAAAGAAGCTGATTTTGTTATAACTGATCATATTAAAGTTATTTATAATGGAAGTCCTAAAATAAATCAAATGTTAGATAAATATTATGATTATGTTATGGGGGAAGTTTTAGGCGATGAATTAATTAAAGATGAGTCTTTAAAATTTGATGATAAATTAAATGATGAAGATGTGGCAATTAAAGTAGAAAGAATGTAAAAGGTATAAGATTAAATTCCTATACCTTTTATTTTGTTGATAATTAAAAAATTAATTTATATGCAATGAAATAATGTTAAATTAATAAGATTTAGTAAAATATTAAACTTTTTGTGAAAAATTAGTAAAAATGTTACATCATTAAAAATAAATAATTAGTGAAAATGTTACATAAAAAATATT
>CALVKO010000017.1 GCA_944332725.1 uncultured Bacilli bacterium | reverse complement strand
TTATTTAGTAATTGCCCCCCCCCCCCCAGTTTTGCTATTTGTTAATTTTATCATATTAACTTCATCTACCTTTCTATTTAAAGTATACATTATTTTTTTATTTAATGCAAGATTATTTTAATATTTTAAATAAAAAAAAGAAATCTATAAATTAAATATTTAGATTTCTTATAGTAAATACATAAAAATACAATCTTTATTATAAATAATTATTTTAGCAACCAATCAACAATATTAATTTTTGTTATACCATTATAATCAGATTCTAAATCCATATCTAAAGTTAATAATATTTTAGGATAATAATCTCCTGTTTTTTGAAGGGATTTTAATTCTCTATTCAAAACATCGTTATCTCTAACAGTTAAAGCTACTTGATAATAAACTAATCCATCACGATTTTCAGCAACAAAATCTATTTCTAAATCATCTACTTTTCCGACATATACTTTATAACCTCTTCTTAATAATTCTAAATAAACTATATTTTCCAATATATGTCCCATATCACTAGCAGATTTTTTGCCTAATAAATAACTTCTTAACCCTGTATCTACTACATAATATTTATAATCTCGCGCTAATAAGTTTTTTCCTTTAACATCAAATCTTTCTGCTTTATATATCAAAAAGCTTTCTAAAAATGCTGTTATATAATTTTCCACAGTATGATTACTAGTAAGTATTCCTTTACTAGTTAATGTATCGCTTATCTTTTTTGTAGAAATTGGACTTCCTATACTATCAAAAATAAATTTTAATATACTTTCTAATAACATCTTATCGGTTATATTATTTCGCGAAATTATATCTTTATAAACAACCGTAGAAAAAATACCATCTAAATATTTATCGATATCATTTGGATTAGATTTTAATATACTGATGTTTCCTGGCATACCTCCGTTTTTCATATAATTTAAAAACAATTGATAATAATTTTTATCTTCAAAAGCTGATACATATTCTTTAAACGATAAAGGCAACATCTTTATTTCAATGTATCTTCCAGATAATAATGTGGCTAACTCACCAGATAGAAGATAAGCATTAGAGCCTGTTATATATAAATCAATATTTTTTTTAATATATAAACTATTCACAGCTTTTTGAAAGTTTACTACATTTTGGACTTCATCTAAAAATATGTAGTATTTTTTTTTAGAATTTATTTGATTATTTATATAAGAGTATAATTCTTTATAATCTTTAAAATCGTAATCAGCGTCTTCTAAGTTTATATGAATTATCTGTTCATTTTCTACATTATTATTTTTTAAATAGTTAATAAATTGTTCAAACAAAGTTGATTTACCGCATCCTTTTATGCCCGTTATAACTTTAATTAAATTTTTATCTTTCCATCTTTTTAATTCTTCTAAATATTCTACTCTCTTTATCATAATACCACCAAACCAATTCTTAAAATTATCAAGTCGTGGAAATATATTTCCAATTTATAATAATGGTGTCATATATAATGGAAGATAAATTATTCCATCTATTTGTCTATAATCTCCAGTATGAATTACATAAGCATCGCTTAATTTATCTTTATATTTTTTTCTAAATTTGTTTAATGATGTTAAAGTATAATTTTTACCAGATTTAACTTCTATTGGACATATATTATGTTTGCTAGTTATACTGTTTTTAGCAATTAAAAAATCTATTTTCATTCTATCTTCTTTACTTTTAGAATTATTGGAATAAAAATATAATTTATGACCACTTGCCACTAACATTTGCGAAACAATATTTTCTATTATCATTCCACCATTAAATTCTAATTTATCAAATAAAATTTTTTTATATATTTCTTCTGAAACAAGACCATTTTCATCAAATGAATGCGAAATTAAAAGTCCTGTATCTGCCATATAACATTTTAAGAAAGTATTATCAGAATTTAATTTTAATCCTATACTTGGCTCAGTTGCGTTAAAACACTGATTAATTATCATAGCATCAGTAAGCCAAAACATTGCATCCTCATAATCTCTAAATTTGGCATCTTTATTTAATGCAGTTATTTTAAATTTTTTTTCGTGTTTTTGTAATTGTGATGGTATACTATCAAAAATGCTTTCAACTTTCATACTGTAATTTCGCGCGTGTTTTCTAATATCATCACGATATAAATTAATAATATTTCTTTTTATTTGATCAATATCCGCAAAGTTATTTGTTTTTACATATTCCTCCACAACTTGGGGCATACCTCCAACTATTATATATTGGCGAAAATAGTTCATTGCTTTTCTATGTAAAGTTTCTCCTAAGGATTTTTTTTCTTCGAAACATTTTTTAATCAAATTCATTAAATTATGATTATCAAGAGCCCACATAAATTCTTCAAAATCTAAAGGATACATTTGCAAATGTTGTTCTTCAGATGGAATTAATATTTCTTGTACATTTTCTTTTATCGATACTAATGATCCAGTTTCAATATAATCGAATCTACCATCCGCAACTAAATATTTTATAGCAGACCTAGCTTTAGGATATAATTGAACTTCATCAAATATAATTAAACTATTTCTTTCATATAAAGTTACATTATAGTAGTTTGATAAATATAAGAATAAACTATCCAAATCATCCAAATATATATTAAATAAATTTTTTATATCATCTGGGACTTTATTAAAATCTAGCAAAATATAACTTTTATAATTGTTTTTAGCAAATTCCTCTACAATATAACTTTTACCAACTCTTCTAGCTCCATCTATTAATAATGCAGTTGAACCTTTACTTTTTTCTTTCCAATCTAATATTTTATTATATATTTTTCTTTGCATTAATACCACCTCAATTATATTATACACCAAATCGAGATTTTTATATACCATTTTTTACACCAAATCGAGATTTTTATACATATTTTTTTATTTAATAATTAAAAACTAAAGATTTTACTCTTTAGTTTTATCGATAGCATCTCTTAATTCATCTAAATTTCCTATTCTCTGTATAATAATATCATCAAGAAAAATTATGCAAATGCTTATTTAATTTATAAAGTTATGGAAATATATTTCCGATTATAAATTTAAATATGAGTTGAACAAATTTTTAAACATCTTGACTTATAAAAAATATATATTTATAATTATAATAAGGTGATAGTATGAAAAGAAAAATAATAATTATAACAATCTTTGCTTTAATTATTACTTTAATTATAACTTTTTATTTAACATTTATAAAATCAAATATTTTTTTTAAATCTAATAATACAACAGAAAATTCAAATAATGATACAAATATTGATGATAGCAATGATAATTCAAATGATGAAAATAATAATGAATTTGAAATACTTTCTGAAACAGATTTTATTGATAAATATTCAAAATTAGGTTACAAAAATTTGGAAATACCTACTGTTCCAAAATTTGAGCAAGGAATTAAAATTTATAATCTAAATGATGAAATAATAAATATAAATAAGGATTATGAATTTGTTTTTTATGGTTACTCTGACGAATACGAATATTCTTTTGAAGCTAAAATTAATATAAAAATCAAAAATAATAAAGCCTATTTCGTTTATTCTAATCAGGAATTAGAAATTCCAATTAATAATGTTACAAAAGCATATGTATCATACGTAACTTGTAATGACGAAGTTTTTGATATTTTCTTTTTAACATCATCTGGTGATGTATATAATCTAAATTGGACAGAAATTTATGAAAAATTTAATTATCAAATTGAAGCAAAAAATGAAAATGAATTTAATAAATTAGTTACTCAACAATTAAAATTAATGACTTCCGGTATTAAAAAATTAAATAAAAATATTAATTATAAGAATTTAATATATATATCATATCAAGAATTTTCTACATGTGGTCTGCCTGGTGTTTTTGCTGGAAATAGTTTTGATAATAACATTTATGTTTTAGATACTGAAATAAAATTTGATAATAATTATTACCCTTGGACAGAATACTCTAGCCCAGATTCAAATCAAACATATAGAGTCAACTTAAATGGTGATATTATAAACACGATAAATAATGAAAATACAAACATAAAATTTAAATTTAGCATCTATGAATTATTAATTGATGAAAATAATTATATATATAAATTTACAGAAGACTTTGATGAAATTAAAGAAGAATCAATATATAAACTTGAAAAACAAGGCAAATTAAAACTTTTATATGCTAATAAAAATGAAAAAAAGGTCGCATTATTACTAGATGATAATAAAGTTATTGAGTATGTTTACAAATATGATTATCTTTTGAAAAATTTAAAAATAGAATAGGTTCTACCTATTTTTTTTATCAATTTTTATAAGAAAACTAAAGATTTTACTCTTTAGTTTTATCAATAGCATCTTTTAATTCTTCTTTAGTCATTTTAGTATAACCTTTGATTTTTAATTCTTTAGCAATATTTTTTAACTCTTCTAAAGTTTCTTCTTTATCTTCTTCATCAGGTAAACATTTATGTTCTACTAAATAATCAATTTCTTCTTTAGTTAATGTTTCTTTAGTAATTAAAGTATTAGCAATTAAATCTAATAAATCTCTATTTTCTTTAATTAATTGAGTAGCTTTTTTATAACATTCATCCATTATTTTACGCATTTCTTGGTCTATTTCATAGGCAACTTGACCAGAGAAATTACGTGATTTATTATAGTCTCTACCTAAGAAAACACTACCTTCTTGTTGTTCTAATTGAAGAGGTCCTAAAGAACTCATACCATACTCAGTAACCATAGATCTTACTATTTTTGTTGCTTGCTCGAAATCATTATGAGCACCTGTTGTTATTTCATTAAATACTAATTCTTCAGCAACTCTACCACCTAATAAACCAATTATTCTTTCTAATAACTCTTGTTTAGTAGCAGTAAATCTTTCTTCTTTAGGCAACATCATCGTATAACCACCAGCATAACCACGTGGAATGATAGTTATTTTTTGAACATCGTTAGCGCCATCCAATTTTATACCTAATACAGCATGACCTGCTTCATGATAAGCTACTAATTTTTTATCATTTTCAGTATATTTTTTAGATTTTTTAGCTGGCCCCATTAATACTCGATCGTGAGCCTCATCAATTTCTAACATAGTTATACTTTCTTTATTTCTTCTTACTGCAAGTAGTGCTGCTTCATTAAGCAAGTTTTCTAAGTCTGCACCACTAAAACCAACCGTTCTTTGTGCAATATTTTTTAAAGAAACATTTTTTGCAAAAGTTTTTCCTTTAGCATGAACGTTTAATATTTCTTCTCTTCCTTTAGCATCTGGTAAATTAACTTGAACCTGTCTATCAAATCTACCTGGTCTTAAAAGTGCAGGATCTAAAACATCTGGTCTATTAGTAGCAGCAATTATAATAATTCCTTCATTAGCTCCAAAGCCATCCATTTCGGTTAATAACTGATTTAATGTTTGTTCTCTTTCATCGTGTCCACCACCTAAACCTGCGCCTCTTTGTCTACCTACAGCATCAATTTCATCGATAAATATTAGACAAGGAGCATTATGTTTAGCCTGTTTAAACATATCTCTTACACGAGAAGCACCAACACCTACAAATAATTCAACAAATTCAGAACCACTTATATAATAAAATGGTACATTTGCTTCTCCAGCAACAGCTTTAGCAAGTAATGTTTTACCTGTTCCTGGAGGTCCAACTAATAAAACTCCCTTAGGAATTCTTGCACCTAATCTTTGAAATTTCTTTGGATTTTTTAAGAAATCAATTAATTCAGCAACTTCTTCTTTTTCTTCATCTAAACCCGCAACATCTTTAAATGTAACCTTGTTATTTTGCTCATTTAATCTTGCCTTACTTCTACCAAAATCCATTGACTTATTAGCAGCTCCCATTTGTCTAGTTACAAAATAAAAGCCAACACCCAAAATAATAATCATTGGTAGTACATTAACTATAAATAATAACAGAGCGCTTGAATCTGGATCAGATAAAGTTGAAATTTTAAAATCATAATTTTCTTCGGCATTTAATATTTTAGCCACAACTTCATTAGACAAAGGTACTTTTAAATAAAACGTTTCATTTTCACCATAAGAATTTAATTTACCCCTTATTTCATATACTCCCGCACCACTTCTTGGAGTAATAGAAATTTCTGTTATTTCTTTATTATCCATATGAGTAATAAATTGATCATATGTAAATTGATTTACTTTATTATTTGATAAATTAAAGAAATAAAGCATACCTAGCATAACTATAAATAAAACTAGATAGGGAAATAAACCTTTTTTTACTTCTTTTTTATTCATTTTTTCCTCCTTTTTAATAGTACTTAAGTATTATATCACACTTTTCAGTTTTTTCTTTACAAAATTTCGATTTTTTTAATCCTGGTAACCATACTATATTGTCATCACTATCGCATACAATAGGCCATAATTCTCTATCTTTACTAGAAACTTTACAATCAATAAAAATATCAGATATTTTTTTTCTACCTAACATTCCTTTAACAGTCATTTTATCACCATCATGACGATTACGAACATACAAAGGTAATTTAATTGACTTAGAATCAAGTCTACATATATTATTATCATCTAATTTAGAAGATTTTATTACTTCGATATTTTTTCCATTAGGTAAATTTAAATAATCTTCAATTTGAATTTCATAAATATCATTTTTTAAATTTAATTTGCTTAACTCCAATGTATTATATGATTTTATAGCTTGAATATTATTAGGTAAATGTATTGTAGCATTTGGTTTGTTAGATAAAATTAAATTATGAATAATTTCACAATGTTTATCAGAGATTAACATCAAATCATCTTGATATATTTTTTCTAACATCATATAAATGATTTTCTCTTGAATCAATTTTTCTTGTTTTAAAAATTCTTCAATATTTAAAACATTATCAGGACATATTTTATTATATTTTTTATTTACTTGTTTATCAATATAATCATTATATTCTAATAAAGTTTTACTAAATTTATAAAATTTTTCATGAACCATTTTATCTTCTTTTTTAAACTCAGGCACAATATATTTTCTAAATCTATTCCTTGTATATACATCTTTAAAATTAGATGAATCCAACATATATTTAATTTTATTTTTATTTAAGTAAGCATATATTTCATCTTTGGTATAATGAATTAATGGTCTTATTATTGTATAATTATCCATTTTCACTATTTCTGAAAAGCCACTGTATCCTCTTAAAGTAGAACCTCTTACTATTCTCATTAAAATTGTTTCAATTAAATCATCAGCATGATGTGCCGTAAAAATATATTTAGCATTGTATTTTTTAGCCAGTTTACCAAAATAATTATATCTTATACTTCGCGCCTCATTGTGAAAATTATCATCACCATATTCTTCAATAACCATTGTTTCAAATATAACACTATTATGCTTACAGTAATCACTCACAAATTTTTGTTCCTCGAATTGTCCTTTTCTACCTGTATTATGATTAACATGGGCACATATTATTTGCAAATCTAATGCTTTTTTTAATCTAATTAATATATGTAATAAAGCCATAGAATCTGGTCCACCAGATACTCCTACTATAATTGCATCACCATATTTTAATCTAATATTATTTAATAAATAATCATAAACTTTATCCATACTTATTCACCACTATTTATTATATAATAAAAAAAAATAGTAAGCAACTATTTTTTTAAACTATCCAGGATAAACGCATGAGTTTTTAAAACTTATGTGTTTATCCTGAGTATTTTTATTAGAAATCCATCTATATGAGTTAACGGCCATATCAATAAAATGCATCAATATCATTAAAATTATATTTTCAAATGATGTTTTATCATAGCTGTCTGGTAAATCTTTATCTAACGAAACTGCAATAGCATTTTTTACTCTTAATGTAGTATTTAAATCCTTATACCAATCTACAACTAATAAGTCTTCTTTTTCTTTAGTCAATTTTTCAAACAGATTTTTAGCAGCTAATTTTACTTTTTGTTCTTCTTCTTTAGTTAGCTTTTTATCTTTTCTCAAGAACTTCAAAACTCTAATGCAAAAATAACAAAAACAGTAAATAAGATATCAAAGGAATTGGAGAAACAAATAGAAGAAAGAAATTACACAGAAATGGTAAATAATATTCTTAATAAAAGAATATAGATTGATTTAAGACCACTTATTTGACAAAAAAACTGAAAAATGATATAATTTCAGTGTAATTGTCAAAGAAAGAAAAGGGATTAATATGAAAAAAGAGGAGAAAATCACTTATAAAATTGATAGTGATGTACTTAAAAATTATGTGGAGGCTATTAATTCAATAAAAGAACCTATGATCCGAATTAAGGATCAACTTAATCAACTATCTAAGCCAATGCAAGAACTAAGTAAATCACTCAATAATTCTATGAAGCCTATTATTGAAGCTAGTAGAGTTGCATCAAATTCACTTGAACCAATAAAAAAAACCGGTGAACAACTTAATGAATCACTTAAACCAATTCAAGAACAACTAAAAAGCATTAACACTATGTCTAATGCGATTAAGAAACTATCAATCAAATTTCCAAATGAACAATCAAAAATATTTACTGACACTATAAAACAGATAATGAATGTCAATAATGGGATGCTTTTTACAAGAATGATAGAACCACTAAATATAAGTAGACAATATCTATCAATTATGGAAAGCAATAACGATATTGAAAAAGTGTCAAGAGGTATTTATCTTTCACCAAGTGCTTTTGAAGATAGTTATTTCTCGTTTCAACAAAAATATAAAAAGGCTATTTTCTCACATATGAATGCTCTATACTTTTATGGTATGACTGAGGAATTCCCATATAACTATACGGTAACTGTGCCTCAAAGTTATCATGTTGATACAGTAAATGAAAAATGTAATGTATTTTATGTGTCTGAAGACATTTATGAACTTGGAGTTGTAGAAATAGAAACCCCAAATGGAAATAAAGTGAGAGCTTACGATAAGGAAAGATGTATTTGTGACATCATAAGATCAAAGGGAAGAATGGATTCTGAACAGGTTAAGAAGACAATTAAACAATACATACAATGCAAAGATAAGGATATAGCAAAACTATCTGAATATTCGAAAAAAATGGGTATAAACGATAAAGTGATGGAAATGGTAGGTGGATCATACTATGAGTAATTCAGCGCAAGCAGTTAAGGATAAGTTAAAAAATATTTCTAAAGAAAAAAATGTGGATTTCAATTCTGTAATGAGATTTTATATGTATGATAGATTTATTGAGCGTTTATCAAAAAGTAAATATAGAGATAATTTCATTTTAAAAGGTGGTTTCTATCTAAGTAATCTATTTGGAATTGATAATAGAAGTACTATAGATATAGATACATCAATCAGAAAAGCAGAATTCACTGAAGAAAATCTCATTAATATGATAAATGAAATTATAAGTATCGATATAGATGATAATGTGAAATTTAAAATCGAAAAAACCGAACCAATTCGTGATGAGGATGAGTATGGTGGATTAAGAATTACTATTAATTTTATGTTAGAAAATATTAAGGATAAGTTTCATATTGATTTAGCAACTGGGGATCCAATATATCCAGGACCTGATAATTATAGATATGAGTCTTTAATAGGCGATGAAGTTTATAAGGTTTGGTCATATAATCTTGAAACAGTTCTTGCTGAAAAAATAGAAACAATTCTTAGTAAACTTGAAACGAGTAGTAGAATGAAAGATTATTATGATATTTATTTAATATACAAGTTTAAGTTCGATAAAATAAATAAAGAAAAATTTAGGGGAGCTGTTGAAAAGACATTTAGAAAAAGAGATTTTAATGCTGATCTAATAACAAACTTGAATATTGTTAAAGAAAGCAGAGTTTTAAAAGATAAATGGATAAGCTATTCAAGAAGAAATAGTTATGCTAGAAATGTTGAATTTGAAGAAACATTAGAATGTCTTGAACAATTTATTGATATAATAGTTCCGGTTGCAGTATAGGAGGTAATATGAAAAAGAAAAAAATAGAAAAACCAAAAGTATTTATTTCATATGCATGGTCTTCGAAAGAATATGATGAAAAAGTTATTAGTTTTGCTTCTAGATTAATGGGAGATGGAATAGAAGTTTTACTTGACAAATGGAATATTGATCCAGGAGCTGACACTGTCAATTTTATGGAAAAGTGCGTTAAAGATGAATCGGTAAACTATGTTCTAATGCTACTTGATAAAAACTATGTAGATAAGGCAGATGGAAGAAAAGGCGGAGTAGGAATAGAAACTCAAATTATATCAAATGTCATAATTTATAGGTATTTATCTAGTAGTTCTTTTACAAATGAAGTATATTCTACTTCACTACTTTCTTCTGCTTCTAATAAACATAATGGAGGAAATAATACACACCACCAATTATCTCCTTTACCTTCTCCTAATGTTATAACTAATGACTCATAATAACCTTCATCATAAGTAATTCCTTTATATTCTTTACTAGGAAAGTAATTTAATCCAAAATTAATATCATAACCTAATTCATAGTTTAATAACTGTAAAGTCATTTTTACTTCATTATTTATATTACCTAAATTATTATTAATAATTCTTCTTGCTTCATCTACTCCTTTAGTATTTTTAAGTAACTCATACATTTTATATTGAATATTTTCTTTTACTATTTTCTTAATTTCTTGATCATATTCTGAATTGCTATTAGCAATCACTCTTATTCTTAAAGCATCTTCAGGAATAGCCAAACTAGAAACATGCCCTACACATATATAAAACATAATTATTAAAAAAATAACCAATATTAATTTTTTCATTTTTATCACCTAATTAATATTGATTATTTAATTTTAATTTTATACAATACTTTTTAATAAAATAACAATTTTATTAATTATTTGTTTTTTCATACTTTGTCTATCACCAATTAAATCTTCAATCGTCATTGTATAATTTTTATCTTCTATTTTATCATATACACTTACATAAACGATATTATTAGATCCATATGGATTATTATCATCTTGTCTATTTAGTTTTCCTGTTATTCCTATGCCGTAATCTGAGTTAGTATATAAAGATATAGACTTACTCATTGAAATAGCAGTTTCAATACTATATACAGTATATTTATCAATAATATTACTATCTACACCCATCTTTATTTTATATTCATTAGAATAAGTCACTGCGCCGAATTTAAATATTTTGCTTGAATTTTCGATATTAGTTATTGAATTAGCTAAAAAGCCTCCAGTACAAGATTCCATTGTCGATATTGTTTTATTTAATTTAATTAATTTATTTACTATATCTTTCATTTGATTACTCCTAATATTAATTTATTTTCAATTGGTTTATCCGATATTTCCAAACTAGATAAATATTCATTACTTAAATCTAATTCTTTATTAGTATATAATGTAGCCAACAAATCATTTTTATTTATATAATCATTAATTTTTTTATTTAAAACTATACCAGCATTATAATCAATTAAATCATCTTTTTTAATTCTACCTGCACCCAACATCGAACTTATTTTACCTAACTTAGCCGTATCCATTTTAGTTATATAACCGCATTCTTTAGCATATACTTTATATTCATATTTAGAATTATGAATTAATTTTGAAATATCACCACCTTGATATTTTATTAATTCATAAAACTTATTTAAGGCTTGACCATTATTTAATACTTCCATCACTTTAGTTTTTGCTTCTTCATAATTAATCTCTTTAGTAATACTTACCATATATGAAGCAAGTTCAATAGAAATATCGGTTATATCTTTAGGGCCATTACCTTTTAATACTTCTATTGCTTCTAAAACTTCTAAATTATTACCTATACTATTACCTAATGGCTCATTCATATTAGTTAAGATAGCCACTGTATTAATAGAAGCATTTTTACCAATATTGACCATTGTTTGACCTAATTTAGTAGCATCAATTACATCTTTCATAAAAGCGCCACTACCAACTTTAATATCTAATACTAAATTTTTAGCTCCACTTGCTATTTTTTTACTCATAATACTAGATGCTATTAAAGGGATACTTTCTACTGTAGCAGTTACATCTCTTAAAGCATATATTTTTTTATCGGCTGGCGCTATATTTTTAGTTTGACTAATTATACTAACATTAATATCATTTATTTGATTGATAAATTTTTCATCGCTTAATTGCACTTTAAAATTAGGAATCGATTCTAATTTATCGATAGTGCCACCGGTATATCCCAATCCTTTACCACTCATTTTAGCAACTTTACAATCTAAACAAGCAACAATTGGTGTTATAATTAAGGTTGTTTTATCGCCAACACCACCAGTAGAATGTTTATCCACAGCATTAAAGTTTAATTTTAATTTATCGCCAGAATTAGCCATTGCTAAAGTTAAATTAGTGACTTCTATATCATCCATACCATTTAAAACAATAGCCATCAATAAACTAGATATTTGATAATCTGGGATTTCGTTAGCAACATACCCCTTAACAAAAAAATCAATTTCTTCTTTAGTTAAAGATAATTTATTTTTTTTCTTTTCAATAATATCATACATTCGCATAATTATTTCTCCAAATCAAATGAATAAGGTAACATATCCTTTAAAGTATACTCTTTATCATCAATATAAATTTTAAAATTTTCAGCACAAAATTCACTCATTACTTGTCGGCATACGCCACATGGATAACAGTTTTCTTTATCACCACTAATGGCAATAGCTGAAAATTCTTTATAACCATCACTTATTGCTTTAAAAAACGCTACTCTTTCTGCACAACAACTAGGAGAATATGAAGCATTCTCAATATTACATCCAGTATATATTTTGCCATCTTTAGTAAGTAATGCAGCACCAACTCTAAAATTAGAATATGGACTATAAGAATTATTTTTTGCTTCGATTGCTTTTTCCATTAAATTCATTATAAAACCTCCAAACTAGCCTCTAAAGCAAGTTCTATCATATGTTTTAAGTTATTTTGCCTGTCATCAGAACTAATTTGTTTTTTATCGTATAAAGAATCAGATACTGTTAATAAACAAGTTGCCTCTTTATTTAAAAATTTGGCTATATAAAATAAAGCAAACGCTTCCATTTCAACTGCTAATACATCTTTAGGTAATCTTTTATTATATTCTTCTTGATTATCAATATATGCATCAAAAACCATACTACAAATTGTTCTTCCTTTTTTTATATTTTTATCTTTATTTAAAATAATATCATTCAAATATTTACTAGATTCAACTTCATTAACATTAACAGAACTATAAGTATAACTAAAGTTAGTTTCTGTATAACTAGATGTAGATAATATCGTATCTAATAATTTAATATCCCTATTAGTACTTCCACAAGAACCAATTCTAATAATATATTTGACATCAAAAAATTTATACAATTCATAACAATATATTCCCATACTTGCCATACCCATACCAGAAGAAAAAACCGTAATTTTTTTACCTTTATAATATCCGGTATAAGCTAACATATTTCTTACACTATTAACTAATTTATAATCTGATAAATATGTTTCAGCAATAAACTTTGCTCTTAAAGGATCTCCTGGCATTAAAACAATATTTGAAATATCTTCTTTATTACACTTAATATGTGGTGTTTCAATCATTTTATCACTCCTACAATTAAGTATACCATAAAAATAATATTAAAGTAACATATCTTTGATTTTTTTTACTGGTAATCCCGTTAATTTTGATATTGTTTCGACACTCATATTAGCTTCTAACATATTTTTAGCAGTTTGTAATAATCCTTCTAAAACTCCGGCTTTTTTGCCCTCAGCAATTCCAGCTTTTTTGCCTTCTATAATACCTTCCTTTTTTCCTTGTTTTATGCCTTTCTTTATTCCTTTTTCTTCGGCTTCACTTTTTATATAATTTTCTCGCATTTCTCGTTCTTGTTCTGGCGTAAACCATTTTACTACTAATTCATCTTTATTTGCTTCTTCCACACCTTCTCTAAATTCTTTCACTATATCATTCCTTCCTTCTATTTTTTTTAATTCTTCTAATTCTAATCCTAACATTGCATATATTGTTTCTTCTTCTGTTAACTTATAATTATTATAATGCTTTTTTGTATAAAAGTCTACATTTAAGTTCTTTATTTCTATTTTTGTCGTTACTTTTTTGTTATTAGTTAAATTTACTACAGCTATATCTTCGATTCCTTTACTTTTTCTTCTAAAATTTATATTTATCTGTCTTACTTTACCTTTTAATGTTTGTTTATCTTTTTCGCTTTTATCTAAACACAATTTAAATACATATAATAAATTTCTTTCCTTTATATATTTATTATATTTAGAATTTAATTCGACATTGATATATTCATCATCAGCTTTTATCAATAAATCTAATTTTTGACCAATATTATGAATGTTATCTTTAATTAAGTTAGGATTTAATATTGTAAATTCATCATATTTTTTATTTAATACTAATTCTACTATTCTTTTTATTATTTTTTGATGTTTTACTACCGAATACATAAATATTGGTTCATATTTTGCCGTATAGAACTTTGTCATAAAATTTTCCTCCTACTAGTTATATACGACAAAACTAACTCTAATTCCTGCTTAAATTCAAAAAAAATTGTAATTTCTTACAATTTATTTGTGATATGTTTCATTATTCATTATTTTAAAAGCACGATATATTTGTTCTAATAACATCACTCTAAATAATTGATGAGGAAACGTTAACTTTGAAAATGATAATTTAAAATTACTTATTTTTTTTATATCTTCGTGTAATCCTAAAGATCCGCCAATTATAAAAGTTATATTAGAATTACTTAAAAATATGCTATCAATTTTTTTAGATAAACTAACTGAATCTAACATTTCTCCTTCTATTTCTAAAGTAATTATATAATCTTTATTGATGTGTTTTAAAATATTATCTCTTTCCTCAACAATATTACTATCTTTTAATTCAATTATTTCTAGTTTTGAATACTTACTAATTCTTTTACTATATTCTAAACAAGCGTCAACTAAATACTTTTCTTTTAACTTACCAACACATATTATTTTTATCATATTTCTATTAACTCCGTACTTTCATTTTGCCTTGCTATCATAATTTTAATATTTTCAATATCATTTAAATTATTAAGAGCAATCTGAGGATCGTTATTTTGTTCAGAAAGATGGGCTAAAACGATATATTTTGTTTTATTACCAATTATTTTTTTTAAATATTCGTGACATTGATTATTTGATAAATGTCCTTTATCTCCTAATATTCTTTGTTTAATTTGATATGGATAATTAGGATTATTCATAAGCATTTCAATATCATGATTACTTTCAAATATATATAAATCTTTATTATTTATTTTTTTTAAGTTTTTTACATTTATATATCCTGTATCAGTAACATAAACAATTTCTTTTTCATTATTTTTAACAATATATCCAACAGAATCAGTATCGTGAGAAGTTTTAAAATAATCTATTTCCAAATCATTTAATAAAACTTTATTTTCTAATATTTCATAATCATTTAATATGTCATGTAGTTCGTTATACATATCTTGCGTTAAAAAGACTTTGGGATGGTGTTTTTTTAAAAACACTTTTAATCCTGCTATATGATCAGTATGAGTGTGAGTGATAAAGATAAAATTAATATCATTAGGATTAACTCCTAACAATATTAATTTTTTTTCGATATATAAATTACTCATACCAGCATCAATCAATATTTTTGTGTTATTAGATGCTATATAAGTACAATTACCTTTAGAACCAGACGCTAAAACAGATATTTTCATTTATACAAACTCCATGGACTAATATGACATCTTAAACAGTCTTTCCATACTTCATAATGAATATGTGGTCCTGTTGCATATCCAGTAGTACCAACATAACCAATCACTTGACCACGAGCAACTGTCGTTCCTACTTCTATACCATCGGCAAATTTACTCATATGAGCATATAATGTATAATAACCATTATTATGATTGACTACTAAATAATTACCATATGAATAATGATATGCTATCTTAGTTATTACAGTTCCATTATTAGCGGCATACACATTAGAATTATAACCAGTACCAGCTATATCGATAGCATTGTGGAATTGACGTACACCGGTTATTGGATGAATACGCCATTGGTAATCATCAGAAATTACCCAACCACTTTCACTAGGCCAAGCCCAATTACTTAAATCACCAACATTGGGAATTACTTTATCGCCTTTAATAATTACTTCATCGACACTATTTTTTAATGTTTCTTTAGAAACTGGTTCGACAAAAGAAATCAATCCATTAATTATTTGTTGTTTTTGACTAATTCGTTCTAGTCCATCTTCCCCTTCTTGGACAAGTTCAGTATAACCTTGCAATTTTTCATCATCATATTGATATACTGTTTTATAACTATTTACCTTGTCTTCAACAACAAATTTTTCAACAACAACTTTTAATTGTGGATTAGTTTGTTTAATTAGTACTTCGGTTCCTACAGCAATCAAACTGTTTTCATCACGATATTTAGGATTAGATATTAAAAACTCTTGTTTACTAATTTCATTTTCCATAGCAATATCATTGATCATTTGTCCTTCTTTTACTATATATGTTTTAGTAACTGGATCATCGCCATATAAAAGAAATTGCGCCAAATCATTAGATTCAGTATATATTTTTTCATCTAATGGTATTTGAATTTCTTTAACTGTAATATCTTCTTTAATATAAACGTTTTCAATAGTAGAACCTACTGTTTCAATCTTAATTTGCGTGCCATCTAAATACGCTTTATATTCGTCTTCACCAACATATGTGTTAATTAATTGTTTTACTGCTTCTTCAAAAACTGATTTATCAATCACATAAAAATATTTTTCCTTATCTTCTTCACGAGAAGTAAATTGGTATCCTTGAACTGTAAAAGATTTTATGTTAACGATTTTTGAATATATATCTTCAACTGAATTTATCTCGCCATTATATGTAAGTACCTTTTCTATATTTAAACCATTTGGTGTGTATATTTTTTCAATTTGTTCTCCATCGACAATTGTAACGTCCATACATTTCTTATCGTCTTTATCATAATATTTAATTTCTTTGGCATCTTGTAAATTTTCATCTATGATTATTTGCTCTAATGTTTTATCATTTTCACAATAAGTAGTAGTTATTTCTTTTGCATTAATTAAATGAGATGCTTTTTCATCGATGTAATTTTCTAAATTTTCTTTAGATTCTATCGTTCCTAAATAATTACCATCTAAATAAACATTGTATAATTCATTTGGATATTTCATTTGATTATAATCAAAACACAATAAAAACAAAATTAATCCTAAAATTAAACAGGTAATAATTGAACCTATATTTTTCATACATCACCTTCCATACTTTCATCAACCGAATTAAATGTACTAGTATTAGTTTTAAATATTAAAGGAATATCCGTAACTGGTCCATTACGATGTTTAGCAATTATTAAAGTTGTTCTACTAGTATTTTCATCAATTCTTGCTTCCCTATCATAATAATCTTCACGATGCAACATTGCAACAATATCCGCATCTTGTTCGATAGAACCAGATTCCCTTAAATCACTTAAAATAGGTCTATTATCTTTTCTTCCTTTTCCTTCAACACTTCTTGATAATTGTGATAAAGCAATTACTGGCACTTTTAATTCCATTGCTAAAGTTTTTAAATTCCTTGATATTTCAGTTACTTCTTGAACACGATTACCCTTATATCGATCTGATCCTTGAATTAATTGTAAATAATCAATAATTATTACATCTAATCCATCTTTCATCGACGCTAATCTTCGACACTTTGCCCTTATTTCACTTATTGTCATTCCCGAAGTATCATCGATATACATTTTAGTTTCTGCTAATCTACTGATTGCTTCATTTATTCTTTTCCAATCATCATTTTTTAAATTGCCACTTTTTAATTTATCACCAAAAATTTGACCAACTGAAGCAAGCATTCTCATTACTAATTGTTCGGCACTCATTTCCATATTAAACAAAGCAACTGTTTTACCATTCATAGCAATATTTGTAGCAAGATTTAAAGCAAACGCAGTTTTACCCATACCAGGACGAGCCGCTATGATAATTAATTCATTAGCATGTAATCCAGAAGTTATTTTATCTAATTTATAAAAACCTGTTGAAATACCAGTCATTTCACCTTTATTTTTAGATATTTTTTCCAAATCTGCTTGTGTTTTAAATAATACATCTTGGATACTTCTAAATTCCGTACCTTTTCTCGTTTTAACGACATTTAATATTTTATTTTCAGCATTATCTAATATATCATTGATACTATTAGTTGAATTATAGGCATCAGTTACTATATTAGTTGCTTCATCGATTAACCTTCTTAAAATAGCCTTTTCTTCAACTATCTTTATATACTCATCAATATTAGCAGCAGTAGGTACACTTCTTGCAACAGTTGTTAAATATTCAATGCCACCAATAGTATTTAACCATTTTCTTTTATTTAATTCTTCACTAACCGTCATTATATCGATTGGCTTATTTTCTTCCGCTAAATCTCTAATAACTGCAAATATTTTACTATGACTATCTAAATAAAATAGATTTTCATTTAAACTTTCAATACCTTTTTGTAAAGCATATTTAGTTAAAAACATCGATCCTAAGACCGCTTGTTCGGCTTCAATACTATGAGGTATAGTTTTTTCTTGCATAAATCACCTACTTTACTAAATTAATTTTTAAATCAGCAATTACTTTTTTGTGTAATTCAATTTTTACGATATGAGTCCCTAAACTAGACAATGGAACATCAATTTTAATCTTATTTTTATCAATATCAAAATTAAGTTTTTTTAATTCCGTAACAATTTGTTTTGTACTAACACTACCAAAAACTCTATCTTGAGCTCCTACTTTAACCTTAATGTTTATTTTTAATTTTTCTAATTGTTCTTTTAATTTTTCACATTCTTTAATATATAAATTTTCTTCTAATTCTTGTTTACTTTTTAATGTGTTATAATGTTTTAAATTAGATTCACTAGCAATATTAGCAATATTATTTTTGATTAAAAATGTGCCATACCCATCTTTTACTTCTTTTATTTCTCCTTTTTTACCTTGTCCTTTTAAATCTTTAATAAAAATTACTTTCATTTTTCCTCCTTGATCGTATCAATCAAAAGCCTTTCTACTTCGATAATTGTTTTTTCTTTTATTTGGGTAGCTGCTTCCGTATAATGACCACCGCCACCTAATTTAGCCATTATTTCTTCTACATTAATTTTTCCAATTGACCTAGCACTTATCCCAATTATATCTTTAGCTATTCTTCCAATAACAAATGATGCTTCAACTTTTTCAAATTGTAGTAATTCTTCAGCAATTGAGGCTAAGTCTTTATTTTCATATATTTTATTGTCTAATATACACAAAGTCATATTCTTATTTATCATAAAACTTTTTTCTATTAATTTTTGCCTTTTAACATAACTATCTTTATTTTCCTGTAGTAATTCTTGTTTTAAAATGTTGTCTGCTCCTAATTGAATTAGGTAAGCAGCTGCTTCATAAGTTTTATCAGTTGTCTTTAATCTAAAATTATTGGTATCAATTTCTAAACCAACCAACATAAAAGTAGCAAATAAAGAATCTATTTTTTTGTTTAAATATTTAATATAATTTGCCATAAATTCAACTGTACTAGATAAACTTTCATTGATATAACTTAATTTATAATCTTTTATATAATCTTTATTTTTTATATGATGATCAATTACTACAATATTATTTACTTTATCAATTAATTCCGGCATCTCCGTCATTTCTTTTTTATGTGTATCTAATATAATTAGTAAAGTATTATCATCAATTAATTTATCAACATTTGATTTTTTAACAACATTAAAATATAAATTGTTCTCTTTAATTAAATTATAACTTTTTTTTAATGAATTATTTAATTCACTATTATTCATACAAATATAACTTTCTTTTTTAAAACTATATATAATTTGTTGTAATCCCAAAGCTGATCCCATGCCATCAAAATCGGGATTTTTATGTGTCATAATTAAAATATTATTATGTTCTTTTATGAGTTGCGTTAAAGAATTAAAGATTTGTTCCATAAAATCACCCATACTAATTATACTATAAAATTAAAATAATAAAAAGAGAATTTATAATTTCTCTTTCAATTTGTCGGCTAATTCACTTATTTTTTTGAATCTGTGATAAAGTCCTGATTTAGTGATTTTCTTACCTGTTTCCATTGAAATTATTTCACTTAATTCTAACAATGACACATCCTTATACTTTAATCGATATAAAGCAACTACTTGTTCTTTCTCATCTAATAAATCTAAACCAACTTTATTTATAATTTCAATATCTTTAACTTGCTTATTAGCAGTTTCAATTATTTTATCAACATTAGCCTGTTCACAATTATTTAACCTGTTAGTCATATTTTTATGATCTCTATATATTCTTATATCTTCATAATACATAACCGCATTATAAGCATTAATTATTCTTAAAAAATCACTTATTTTTTCCGCCTCTTTAATATATATCATATACTTAGTTTCTCTTTTTAATACCTTACTATTTAAATTATATTTATTTAATAAATTACATACAAAATAAGCATAATCCTTATCACTAACCAAAAATTCTAAATGATATCTCGATGTTTTCGGATCATTAATCGAACCAGTCATTAAAAATAAACCTCTTAAATAAGCCCTAATAGATTCATCATCATCAATTATATAATCCTTAGGTATTTTATCAATTTCACATATTTTTTTTATACTTAAAATGTATAAGTATTTTTTATTAAAATTTAAACTTCTTCTTACAATAATATTAGGTATAACTTTATAAATATCCTTAATTAAACTAAATATTCTTCTTGATACACTAGCATTTTCAGTTGTTATTTTAATATTATTATTTTCTAATACTGCTCCATTAGCTAAAATAGCTGATAATTCCGCAATCTTTTCTATTTCATTTATTTCTAACTTACTTACTTCATTCTTTACTGTACTAGTAAAAGACATATTTATTCCTCCTTTAATAAATAAGAATAAACATGAAAACCTAATTTAGCAACATTATGTCTTAAAACTTCATCTTCAATCTTAACAAAATTATCATATATAATTTGTAAATTTAAATCCTTTAAATTATTTTTATCATATAATACTTGATCTTTTTGCTCTAAAGTAGCATATTTATCTTTTATTTTCTTTGATATTCTACCATTATTTACAATAATAGATGATACTTTTTTATTACCTAAATAACTATTGATAACTTTAACATGATCACTTGCTTTATAATCATCAGTTTCCCCTGGTTGTGTCATCATATTACATACATACATTACTTTAGCCTTACTATTATCAATAGCAGTTATTACTTCTTTACATATTAAATTAGGTAATAAACTAGTAAATAAACTACCCATACTTAATATAATTAAATCAGCGTGTTCTATTTCATATATAACTTCATCTAAAACTTTAGGTTCTTCTTTATAAAATATATTTTTTATATTTTTTTCATATTCAGTTATATTATGTTCCCCTTCAATTATTTTACCATCTTCCATCTCGGCCATTAATACAACATTATCCTCAGTTAAAGGTAAAACTTTACCTTTTAAATTTAATATTTTTCCTAATGATTCAATACTCGTAGATAAATTACCAGCAACATTTATTAATCCTGTTAGTAATAAATTTCCTAAAGCATGCCCATTTAAATCACTATTAGTTTTAAATCTATAGTTTAATAATTTTTGAACTAATGGCTCTGTTTCAGATAAAGCCACTATTACCTGCCTTATATCTCCTACTGCTGGAACATTAAATTCTTGCCTTAATTTACCTGTACTTCTTCCATCATCTGATACAGTAACTATAGCAGTTATATCGATAGGAAATTGTTTTAAACCTCGTAATAAAGTAGATAAACCTGTTCCTCCACCTAATACAACAACTTTTTTCAATTTAATCACCTATTTAATTCTATTTCTTTTTGTTTTATTATATCATATTTTAATACAAAGAAAAAGCGATTTTTCGATTTCTCTACTAAATCACTTTTATTCTAGTTGTGCTATCACCAATATTTTTAGGATTTATACCTAGGGAATAAGACTTGTAACAAACGCTCTCTTTATATAACCTTAGTCATATAAATCTCAGTTTAAAAGGAATCTGCACGGACGCCATTCGTATTCGACACCGAATTACTACCAATGTTACCATTGTTGTTGACGTTGCGAACGTTAGACGAACTATATAGCCTTACACCCATATTTGCCTCACCTTGCCACTTTATCGGTAAGGTGTGTCTTTACTTCGTTTGCACTTATTTTTTCATATCGTCTTTTTTAAATTTTATATTATCAGAGTTCTATGATAATATTTATTATCATAGAAATTTAATTATCATAGAAAAAATAAGAAACTCT